>JBFWSI010000075.1:0-10560 GCA_050248455.1 Gammaproteobacteria bacterium
ACGGAGAAGAAAGGATTGTTCGGAGCCTGGCAGTATCTCGGCGCAAATTGCCGTGATCGGGTCACGGAGGCGCAGGCCCAATCAGCCTCTTCCCTCCGTGTTCTCCGTGGCCAGATTCGGTGCCTTTCAGGTAGCGCAGGCGTCCAGGCCCGCCCAGCTTCCATCAGAAGGCAACATTGTGACGGCCCTTCAACTTCAGCATCTGCCGCGCGTCCTCCGGCGTCGCGACTTCGAGCGACAGCGCTTCGATGACGGTGCGGATGCGCCGGACCTGCGCGGCGTTGGTCTGGGCGAGCGTGCCCGGGCCGTCCCACAGCGAGTCCTCGAGGCCGACGCGCACCATGCCGCCCATTGCCGCGGACATCGTCGCGACGGGGATCTGGTTGCGGCCGGCGCCGAGCACCGACCACAGGTAGTCGTTGCCGAACAGGCGATCGGCGGTGCGCCGCATGTGCATCACGTCTTCCATGTGGGCGCCGATGCCGCCGCGGATGCCGAACACCGACTGGATCAGCAGCGGCGGCTTCACCAGCCCGCGGTCGAGGAAATGCGCGGCCGTGTACAGGTGGCCGATGTCGTAGCACTCGATCTCGAAGCGCGTGTCGTTGTCGCTGCAGCTCTCGAGGATGTAGGCGATGTCGCGGAAGGTGTTCTTGAAGATGCGATCGTCGCTGTTCTTCAGGTACGGCAGCTCCCAGTCGTACTTGAAGTCCTTGTAGCGCCCGATCATCTCGTAGAGGCCGAAGTTCATCGAGCCCATGTTCAGCGACGCGACCTCGGGCTTCAGGTGCAGCGCGGGCTGCAGGCGCTCTTCGACGCCCATCGTCGGCGCGCCGCCGGTCGTCAGGTTGACGACGACGTCGCTCTGCGCCTTGATCACGGGCACGAACTCGCGGAACAGCGCCGGATCCTGGCTGGGGCTGCCGTCCTCGCGCTTGCGCGCGTGCAGGTGGACGATCGCGGCGCCCGCCTCCGCCGCGCCCAGCGCGGCGGCCGCGATTTCCTCCGGCGTGATCGGCAGGTGAGGCGACATCGTCGGCGTGTGGATCGCGCCCGTCACGGCGCAGGTGATGATGACTTTACGCGGCATGGCAGATCTCCCGGGCGTGGATGCGAGTGCTAAAAGCGCCGATCGTCGCGGGCATGCGATCAGCCGCCCGCCTGCTTCTGGGCCATGAAGGCCGCCATCGCGGCCTTCTGATCGGCGTCGACCTTCTGCGTCGTCGCCCGCGCGCCGATGCGCGCGAGCCGTTCGGCGAGGCCCGGCACCCCGGCGACGATGTCCCAGCCATAGACGGCCTTCAGCGCCATCTGCGCGTACGGGAAGGTGTAGTAGGCAACGACGTCGGCGAGCGTCAGGCGATCGCCGCAGAGGAACTGGCCGTGCGCGAGCTGGCGCAGCGCCGTCAGCCCGTTCTCGACGACGGGCCGCACCTCCTCGATCGCCGCCTGCGACTTCGGGCCGCCGAAGAACACGTGGCCGTAGTGGCGGCGTGCCTGCAACTCGATGTACAGCTCGATGCCGCGTGCGAGCTCGCGCGCCTTCGCGCGGGCGTAGGCGTCGGTCGGCAGCAGCGCCGGGGTCGGATGCGTTTCTTCCAGGTATTCGAGGATCACGGACGTCTCGGACAGGAAGCCCTGCGGCGTTTCGAGGCAGGGAATCTTGCCCATCGGGCTCTTGGACTTGTAGGCCGCTTCCTGGCTCGGCGTCGCGTTCACTTCCTCGAACGGAACCTGCTTCTCGAGCAGCGCGAGCTTGACCATGTTGTAGTAGTTGCTGACGGCGAAGCCGTGGAGCTTGATCATCGGGACCTCCCTCTGTCGTGATTGTCGTGCGTGCGGCCGGGCAGCCACTGTGTCAGCCGCGCCGGGCAGGCGTCAACGAGGGGCGGGCCGGATGTTGTCGTGAAAGCGCGCGCCCCGTTTTCGTAGCCCGGGTGCAACGTAGCGGAACCCGGGATCGGGCATGCCCGATACGCCAGGGCTGCGGCGATGCTCGGCGCGCGCCGCGCGGTATTGCTCGAAGGCATGGGAGGACGGCGGGCGCCGATCCCGGGTCGCGCGCTGCGCGCTCCACCTGGGCCACGAAGACGCGCTCGAATTCTCCGCGCCAGCTAGTGCTCGACCTCGCGTTCGAGCACCGCCATCAGCGCCGGCAGCATCAGCAACGCGCAGATCAATGCATAGCTCAGCGACAGCGCGATGAGGATGCCCATGCCCGCCATGCCGGGGTGCTTGGACACGCCCAGCGTGCCGAAGGACGCGATCGCCGTGAGCCCGCTGAACAGCACCGCGCGCGGCGTGCTGCTGCCGAGCAGCGTCGCGACGCCTTCCGCGTGCTGGCGGCGCACGACGAGATACGCGCCGTAGGCATTGTTGAGGCCGATCAGCAGCGGCAGCGCGATGATGTTCGCGAAGTTGAACGGAAAGCGGAACAGCACCGAGGTCGCGACGGTCAGGAGCATCGCGAGCACCAGCGGCGCCGACACGAGCAGCGCATCGACGACGCCGCGCAGCACCACGATGTGCATCACGAGCGTCACGAGCAGGGCGCCCAGCGAAGCCTTGACGCAGGACTCGATCACCGCCTCGCTGCCGGCGACGAGCTCGATCGGCGCGCCGGTCGCCGAGGGTTCGACGGCCTGCACCGCGCGCGCGAACGCCTGCATCGCGCCGTTGTCGTTCAGATCGGCGCGCGGCAGCACCTCGACGCGTGCGCGCCCGTCGGCCGCGACGTAGCGGCGGCGCAGGTCTTGCGGCAGATCGTCGACGCCGAAGGCTTCGGCCGCGAGCAGGCCGCGCAGGCGCGCCAGCGTGTGCGGCAGATCGCCGAGCAGCATGCCGCGAACCACCGGCAGCGCCGCGTCGGGCCAGTCGCGGCGCGCGCGCAGTGTCTCGAGCGCCCGCGCGAGCCGCGCGGCGGCGGGCGCGAGCGTCGCATCGTCGATCTCCGTCGCGGCGAGCTCGTTCGCGAAGTCGTCGATCGCGGTCCGTTCCTCCGCCAGGCTCGGCGTCGGCGCCGGGCTCGCGTCCATCAGTGCGCCCAAGGACATGCGCATGCCGTCGATGATGCCGAGCTTCTCCTCCTGATCGGCGGCAACGTAGCTCGACAGCGTGAGGGCCTCGTCGACCTCGGGCAGGGCCGCGATGCGCGCGGCGAGCGCGTCGGCCGCGGCGAGCGTCGGCGCGAGCAGATCGATGGTGTACGGCGAGGCGCCCGGCGCACTCGCCAGATCCTTGAAGGCGCGCACCGCCGCGCTGTGCGGATCCTTCAGGTTCAGCGGATTCAGATCGAACTGCGCGCGCGACAGCAGCGCGAGGCTCGCGATCGTCAGCAGGCCGGACACCGCGAGTATCGCCTTCGCATGGCGCGCGACGAAGCCGGGATCGCGCGACTGCACGGGCGCGGGCTTCGCCTTCGGCGCCGGCAGCAGCACCAGCAGCGCGGGCAGCAGCGTCAGGTTCGCAAGCAGCGCGATCGCCATGCTGCAGCTCGAGATGATGCCGAGCTGAGCGAGGCCCTTGTAGCTGGTCGGCACGAAGGCGAAGAAGCTGATCGCGGCGCCCGCGGCGGCGAGGATCAGCGCGCCGCCGACACCGCGCGCGGCGGCGAGCAGCGCCTCGCGCCGCCCGATGCCGTGCCCACTCTCTTCCTGGTAGCGCAGCACGAACTGGATGCCGAAGTCGACGCCCATGCCGATGAAGAGCACGGCAAAGCAGACCGAGATGAGGTTCAGGCTGCCGACGAAGCCGGCGGCGAAGGCGGCGGTCAGCACCAGGCCGCAGGCGAGCGTCACGAGCACCGCGAGCACGAGCGCGCCGCGCCGCAGGCCCCATACGAGCACCAGCGCGACGCAAGCGAAGGACAGCCCGGTCGTCAGGTTCGCGTCTTCGGCGACGGTCACCAGCTCCTCGCCGTTCATCGGTGCCGATCCCGTCACGCGGTATTCCGCCTGCGGATGGCGCCGCTGCAGCTCGGCGACCAGCGCATGCAGCGCATCGATCGCGGGCTGCGCGGGCTGGAAGCTCGTGTCCGCGAGCGCGGGATCGATCAGCACGAAGGCGCGCGCGGGGCCGCCGGCCCCGTCGTCGAACAGTTCGTCGCGCCAGTGATTCGGCGTGGTGTCGCCGGCGGCATGTCGTTCGAGCGCGGTGGATACGCGATCGAAGAGCCGTGCGAGGCTCGCGCGCGCCGCTTCGTCCTGCGCCTCGGCCAGGCCCAGCGACAGCGTGGCGAACAGGCCGCGCAGGCTCGCGTCCGCGGCCAGCGTGCCGAGCAGCGGCGCGGCATCGGCGAGCTTTTCGTCCAATGCCCACAGTTCGTCGACGGACAGATAGAGCAGGCCCTGGCGTGCGAAGAACTCGCCGCCTCCCGGTTGCGTCAGCGCACGCGCGATGTCCGGCCGCTCGCGCAGCGCCGCGGCGAGCGCGTCGGCAGCATCTTCCGCGTCACCGGCGTGGGCAGCCTGGGCGTAGACGACGACGTCGCCGGGTAAATGCGGGAAAGCCTCGTCGAGCGCCCTGCTCGCCTGCCGGTGCGGCAGCGTCGGGTCGATCATGTCGCCCGTGTCGGTATCGATGCCGATGTGCGCGGCGGTGTACTGCACGCCCCAGCCCGTCAACGCGAACATCACGAGAATCACGAGCCAGGGCCAGCGGACGGCGCACGCGACGAGGGCGGCCGCGAACTCGCGCGGCAGGTACTTCAGCGGAATCGGCATGGAATCGACGGACGCTCTTTCGGGGACGCGGGCCGGACGGGCGCCCAGCATACGCGAATGCGCACGCCCGCTGAACCGCCGGCCGGACGTCGGCGCCTCAGTCCTGTGCCGGCGCGGCCGGACCCGCGGGCGGCGCGTCGATCAGCCCCATGCGCAGCGCCGCGTGCATCAGCTCGATGTCGGTGCGCGCGTGCAGCTTGCGCTTGATCGCGTAGTGCATGTTCAGCACGGTCTTGTCGCTGATCCCGAGCGCGCGCGCGATCGCCGCCGGCGCCTGTGCATCGACGAGCAGGCGCAGGACTTCGAACTCGCGTGGCGTCAATTCGTCGGCGCCCGGCACCGCGCTGCCGAGATGCTGCCAGGCGAGCCGCGAGGACAGATCCGGGCTCAGGTAGCGTCCGCCGTCCGCGACGACATCGACCGCGGCGAGCAGGATTTCCGGCGCGCTGCTCTTCGTCACGTAGCCGTGGGCGCCCGCGGCGAGCGCGCGTTCGACGTAGGCCGGATCGCCGTGCATGCTGAGCACGAGGATGCGACAGTCGGGCCGGCGCTGGCGCACGCGCGGGATCGCGCCCAGGCCGCCGAGGCCCGGCATCGACAGATCGATCACGAGCAGATCCGGCGCGAGGCTCGCGACCAGCCGGTAGGCCTCGGCACCGTCGGCCGCTTCGCCGACGATCGTGCAGCCGGGATGGCGCGACAGCAGCGCGCAGTAGCCGGCGCGCACGATCGCGTGATCGTCGGCGATGACGATGCGGCGCGCGGCGTTCATGCGGACGGCGCCTGTCCGATCGGCAACAGCGCCTCGACGCGGAAACCGCCGGTCGCGTTCCTGCCCCAGCTCACCGTGCCGCCCAGCGCGAGCGCGCGCTCGCGCATGCCGCTCAAGCCGTGTCCGGGGATCGGTGCGGCGGGCGCCGCGTCGCCGTCGTCTTCCACCGTCAGCACGAGGCCGGGATCGGCGCCGAGCGGCGTCGGGGCGACGCGCAGCGCCACCTGTGCTGCCCCGGCGTGGCGGGCGGCATTGGTCAGCGCTTCCTGCGCCGTGCGGTAGGCCGTGATCGCGACGGCGGCGGGCAATGTGTCCGGCAAGCTCGCGTCGATGTCGCAGACGAAGCGCGGGCGGCCGCGACAGCGGGCGTCCCATTCATCGGCCAGGGACACGAGCGCGGGGCCGAGGCCCAGATCGTCCAGTGCCGCCGGTCCCAGGCGGTCGAGCAGCTCGCGCAGCTGCGCCTGCATGCCCGCGGCGGCGTCGGCGAGCCGGCGGAGATCGGCGGGCGGGGGGACGCGGCCGGCGGCGACGTCGCTCCTCAGCGCCGCCGTCATCGCCGCGATGCCGGCGAGGCTCTGGCCGAATTCGTCGTGCAGCTCGCGGGCGAGGCGGCGACGCTCGTTCTCCTGCGCGTGGAGCAGCTCGGCGGCGAGCCGGCGCTGACGGCCGAGCGCATCGGCGAGCGAGTTCGCGAGGCGCTCCAGCGCATCGCCGATGCGCTGCAGCTCGACGTAGCGATAGCGACCGGGCGGCTCCGTCAGTGCGCCGCGCTCGAGACTGTCGATGCGCGCGAGCAGCGCGCGGGCCGGCCGCAGCGCTCGCGTCACGACGATCAGCACGACGGCACCCAGCGCAGCGGCGACACCGGCGACGAGCAGTGCGGTGTCGCGCATCGAGCGCCAGGCGAGCGCGACCTGCTCGCGCGCATCGAGCATCACTTCGATGTGCGCCGGCGCCGTGCCGGTCGAGCGCAGCGGCCGCGAAAGCGTCGTCGTCACCCCCGGCAGGCACGCGCGCAGCGCCGTGAACCATGCCGGTGCCGGGGCGCTGCGTGCAACGTCCAGCCCGCGGCAGTGGCTGCGCCACACCTCACCGTCGGGGCGCCGCAGGCGCAGGCAGCCGCCCGCCGGCACGCGCAGTCCTTCGACCAGGCCCCAGTCCGGAAACTGCGCATCGTGCTCGGCCCCGAGCGCGATGCGCGTCAGCTGCATGTCGAGCACGCGCACGGCGCTGTTCGCGAGCACGAGCGCGTCGCGCTGCAGCCTGCGCTCCGCGCGCTGCGCGACGAAGGCGGTCGCCAGCACCGCACAAGCCAGCGACCAGCCGAAGAGATGCAGCAGGAGATGGTGCGTCAGTTTCATTGCAACGCATGTTCGGCGTCGATGCGGGTGGGCATCAAGCACGGGTGCCCTCGCTGCTCTCGATATGCCGCGTGCAGCGCCGGCGCTGGGCTGTCTTCATGCCGGGACACCCATCAAGTTTCTGGAGTCTCCTGCGGGGACTCCTGCGGGGACACCCATCGATTTCGCGCCACTCCCGCATGCTCTGGCACATGGGACGGTCCGGGTGTTCCGAGTGTTCCGAGGACATCCATCATGCTGTGACGCCGAGGGATCGGATGGGTGTCCCCGACCGCATCTCCGCATGCTCCGGCACCCGGGACGCGCCAAGTGCTCCGAGGACATCCATCGCATCGTGCGCCGTCGCGGCGTGTCAGGTGGGTGTCCTCCATTGGAACTGCCACCCCTGACCGCACCCGCGGATGTCGCTGCGTAGTGCTCTGCCGCCGATGGACGTCCGGACAGGATTGATGCGGCAGCATCGATGGGTGTCCCGACAAAAAGTTTACCGTGACGGGGCGGGGCCGCAGGTTCCGACCTGCGCGATCGGGCAGATTGCCCGGCGCAGCGGTGCGCGGCGCGCGGCTTCGGCGATACTGTGCCGCTGTCTTCGCGGAGCAAGCAATGTCAGGTCCGTCTCGATACACCTGGGCCCTCGCCCTCGTTGCGCTTTCCTGCCCCGTCGCCGCCGAACCGCTCAGCGAGTTCCAGACCTGGACCAGCGTCGCCGTCAGCGGGCCGCTGCGGGGCGCCTGGCGCTATGCGGCCGATGTCCACCTGCGCTTCGGCGACGACAGCAGCCGCTACTCGCAGGGGATCGTCCGCCCGGGCGTCGGCTATGCACTGAGCGACGAAACGAGCCTGTGGGCGGGCTACGCCTACATCGAGAGCGAAGCGCCCTTCGCAGCGCAACCCACCGACGAGCATCGCCTGTGGCAGCAGCTGAGCTGGACGCAGCCGACGCCCCTGGGCCTCTTCACTTCACGCACGCGGCTCGAGCAGCGCAATCTCGAGACCGGCGACGACACCGGCTGGCGACTGCGCCAGTCGCTGCGTCTGGCGCACCCGCTCGCACGCGTCCCGCGCACGAGCGTCGTCACCTGGAACGAGATCTTCTTCCATCTCAACGATACCGACTGGGGTGTGGAAACGGGCATGGATCAGAACCGGCTGTTCATCGGCCTCGGCCACGAGCTCGCCGCGCATCTGCGCGGTGAAGCCGGCTACCTCAACTTCTACCAGCACCGGCCACGGGATGCGGATCGGCTCAACCACCTGCTGTGGCTGAGCCTCGCCTTTCAGTTCTGAGGAGATTCGGCAGAAGCAGCCTTCCGCGGTCCGCAACGGACTCGTTCGGAGCTTCCCTCGAGACCTGCGCAGCGCCTCAGATGACGCCGTCGCGGGCCAGCGCATCGATCTCCGCCGCGACGTAACCGAGCTCGGCCGCGATGCTGCGCGAATGTTCGCCGAGGCGCGGCACCGCGAAGCCAATCTGCGCGGGCTCGCGCGTGAACTTGATCGCGGTGCCGATGTGCGGCAAACCCTGTTCGTCGTGCAGCAGCATGCCGCGCTCCGCCGCATGCGGATCGTCGTAGGCGTCGACCAGCGTGCGCAGCGGCGCATAGCAGACGTCGATGTCGGCGAGCCACGCGAGCGCATCGGCCTGCGTGCGCGCGGCGAAGAACTCCGCGAGGAAATCCTTCACCGGCTGCTGGCCCGGGCCCGGCGGCAGCTCGCACAGCGGGATCAGATCCGGACGCCCCGCCTTGTTGAGGAAATTCGCGCAGAAGTGATGCTCCATACCGCCGAGCACCATCCATTGCCCGTCCCGCGTGCGATAGAGATTGTAGAAAGCGCCGCCCCCCCAGTTGCGCTCGTGCTTCACCTCGTGTGCCCGGTGCTCGGCGAACACGGGCCCGGTGTAGTTCGGCGTCCAGGCGAGCAGGCTGTCGTGCATCGCGATGTCGACGAAATCCCCCTGCCCCGTCTGTCGCTGCTTCAGCAGTGCCATCAGCACGCCGATCAGCGCGAACATCGAGCTCGTGATGTCGGCAGCCGGCAGGCCGGGATTGGTCGGCGCGCCGTCGCGTCCCAGGTTGAAGCCCAGCGTGCCGGCGAGCGCCTGCACCGCCATGTCGTGCGCGGGCTTGTCGCGGTAACGCCCGGTCTGGCCGAAGGCCGAGATCGAGCAGTAGACGATCTGCGGCGCCTGCGCGCGCACGCTGGCATAGTCGAGCCCCAATCGCTGCATCACGCCGGGTCGGAAGCCCTCGACCAGCACGTCGGCCTTCTCCAGCAGTTTCATCAGCTGCGCCTTGCCGCGCGGATCCTTCAGGTTCAGGCGCAGGCTGCGCTTGCCGCGATGCGTGTTGCGGAACCACACGCTGTGCTCGCCCAGCCTGAGGCCGTACTCGCGGCTCGGCTCGCCGGCCGGCGGCTCGATGCGGATGACGTCCGCGCCGTGGTCGGCCATCATCAAGGTGAAATGGGGGCCGGGCAGGAACATCGACAAATCGATGACGGTGACGCCGTCGAGCTTCATGCAGAAAACCTCTTGGAGATGAATGCGAAATCGGATGGAGCGTGCCGCTTCGCGCGCAGCGGAACGGACGCGGTCTCAGGGCAGTGCGGGCATCCTCGGCGTAATCACGCGGCGCATCGTCTGCACCAGGCGCAGGTTGCGCGTCATCGAGCGCAGATCGCGCGGGCGCGGCGGCGACGGCGGGCTGTTCGCGTCCGGGATCTCGGTGACGTAGTTCGGTTTGTCGATCGTCACGCTGCCGTGCGCGTTCGACACCTCTATCGCACTCGGCGCATCACCGCTCTCGGGCGGCAGCAGCCCGATCGTCGCCGAAGTCTCGGTGACCTCGCCGATGACGTGCGTGCCGCGGATGCCGATCGTCGCGACCGCCGTGCGGATCTGCGTCGCGCGCGGCCGGTGCTCCGCGATGAGCCCGGACACGTAGCGGAACAGGCCCTTGACGATCTCGGTCGCGGCCTCGGCTTCGTCGGGCTGCCCGCCGTAGCGGTAGCGATCGACGCGCAGCCGCGTGTCGGCGCCGAGCTCGTATTTCGAGCCGTCCGTGAACAGCAGCAGCGCCCGCGCACGACCCAGGGTCGCGACCGTGTCGCCGGCGTGGATCGGCGCCTGCAGCGCGAGCGTCCGCGTATGCCCGTCCGTGCCCAGCGCGATCGCGCGCCCTTCGAGCTCGGCGACCCGCGCGGCCGGCTCCGCCGCGCGCGCGGACAGGCTCCACGCGCAGCACAGCGTCAGCAGCAGCAGGACGAGGCCCTTCATGCCTGAACGTTTCTCCGGGTTCCCGTGGCGAGCATAGCACCGCGCCGCGCGCGGGCGCTGCTCGTCCTGCTCGGCGCGCTGAGCGTCCTGACCGCTTGTGCCGGCGTGCCGCCGCCCGTGCCGGACTCGCTGCTCGAAGGCGCGGGCTTCATGCACCGGAGCGCCGTGCAGGGGCGCCTCGACGCCGCTGAGCGCGTGCACGTCTATCTCGAAGGCGACGGCCGCCCGTTCGCGACGCGCCGGCTGCCGGCCGGCGATCCGACGCCGCGTCGCCGCCTCGCCCGCGAGTTGATGGCGCTCGATCCGACGCCGTCGATCTACCTCGCGCGCCCCTGCTACGAGGGCCTCGCGAAGGCGCCGGGCTGCGCGCCCGCGCTGTGGACCGAGGCTCGCTACGGCGAGGCCGTCGTCGCGAGTCTCGCCGCC
>JBFWSI010000076.1:0-10495 GCA_050248455.1 Gammaproteobacteria bacterium
GCGTCGAAGTGTGGCTGCCGGTGCGCAACAACGGCGAGCTGCTCGGACACATCCACCTGCGCGCGAGCTACGACATACACAGCCGCATCGTCGCCTATTTCGGCATCTTCGCGGCCGTGATGCTCGCCGGCATCGGGCTCGCGCTGGTGTCCTCCGCGGCGCTGACGCGTCTCATCACCGCGCCGCTGGACTCGATGGCGGCCGTCGCGCGCGAGGTCGTCGGCCGCCGCGACTATGCGCTGCGCGCGCGCAAGATCAGCGAGGACGAAGTCGGCGTCGTCGTCGACGCCTTCAACAGCATGCTCGACGAGGTGCAGCAGCGCACGCGCGCGCTGGAGCAGTCGAACGCGGCGCTGATGGTCGAGGTCGCGACGCGCCAGGCGGCCGAGGAAGCGCTGGCGCGGGCGAACGCGCGGCTCGAGAGCGCAATGGCGGCGGCCGAGATCGGCAGCTGGATCCACGATCCGCGGCGCGACGAGATCGTCGCCGATCGCAATCTCGTCGCGATCTTCGGCCTGGGCGGGACGCGCGAGCTGCGCGGGCCGGCAGCGCTGCTCGGACGTTACATCCATCCGGACGATCGCGAGCTGCTGCGCACGGCGCGCGACGCCGCGTTCGCGACCGGCACGCTGTATTCACCCGCGTTCCGCGTCATCCGCGCCGACGGCACGCTGCGCTGGGTCGCCGCGCGCGGCAAGGTGCAGTACGCGGGGGGCCGGCCGGTGCTGCTCGCCGGCCTGCTGCTGGACATCACGGCGCAGAAGGAGGCGGAGAGCGCGCTGCGCGAGAGCGAGCGTCTGTATCGCGCGATCGGGGAGTCGCTCGACTACGGCGTGTGGATCTGCGATGACAAGGGGCGCAACGTCTACGTCAGCGAATCCTTCCTGCGGCTGGTCGGCCTGTCGCAAGAGGAGTGCGCCGATCACGGCTGGTTCTCGCTGCTGCATCCGGACGAGGCCGCGGCGACACTCGCGGCCTGGTGCGACTGCGTGCGCGACGAGTGCGCCTGGTATCGCGAGCATCGCGTGCGCGGCGTCGACGGCCACTATCACCCGGTGCTCGCGCTGGGCGTGCCGGTGCGCGACGAGCGCGGGCGCGTCACGGGCTGGGCCGGCATCAATCTCGACATCAGCCGCCTGAAGCACACCGAGGAGGCGCTGCGCGAAGCCGATCGGCGCAAGGACGAGTTCCTCGCGACGCTCGCCCACGAGCTGCGCAATCCGCTCGCGCCGATCCGCCACGCAGTGCGGCTGCTCGAGGATCCCGCCGTCGATTCCGTGCGCCACGAATGGGCGCGTGCGGTGATTGCGCGCCAGGTGCACCGCATGGCGCTGCTGCTCGACGATCTGCTCGACGTTTCGCGCATCACGCGCGGGCGCCTGTCGCTGAAGAAATCCCCGGTGCGGCTGGACGCGCTGGTCGAATCGGCGATCGAGACGGCGCGGCCGCTGATCGAGGCGCGGCGCCAACGGCTGGAGATCGATCTCGACGAGCCCGCCCGCGTGCTCGAGGTCGATGCGCTGCGCGTGTCGCAGGCCTTGTCGAACCTGCTCACCAACGCCGCGAAGTACACCGACGACGAGGGCCGCATCACGCTCGTCACGCGGCGCGAGGGCGAGGAGCTCGTCGTCGCGGTCGCGGATACCGGCATCGGGCTCGCGCCCGAAGCCCTGTCGAAGGTGTTCGAGATTTTCACGCAGATCGGCTCGGCCATCGATCGCGCCGAAGGCGGGCTGGGGATCGGGCTCGCGCTGGTGCGCGGCCTCGTCGCGCTGCACGGCGGCAGCGTCGAAGCGCACAGCGCGGGTCTCGGGCAGGGCAGCGAATTCCGCATCCGGCTGCCCGTGAGCTGCATCGTCGAGGCGGGCCTCGAGCCGGCGGGCGCGTCGCGCAAACCGGCCGCATGCGAGCCGGGCTCGTGCAAGGTGCTCGTCGCCGACGACAACCGCGACGCCGCGGACACGCTCGCGATGGTGCTCGAAGGCTTCGGCCATCGGGTCTGGGTCGCGTACTCCGGCGGGGAGGCCATCGCGACGGCGCGCCTGCAGCAGCCCGCGGTCGTCATCCTCGACATCGGCATGCCGGATCTCACGGGTTACGAAGTCGCGAGCGCGCTGCGTGCCGAGCCCGCGGGGCGCGGCATGCTGCTGCTCGCCATCACGGGCTGGGGGCAGGACGTCGATCGGCGCCGTGCGCTGGACGCGGGCTTCGATCGTCACCTGACCAAGCCGGTCGACGCGCAACAGGTGCAACAGGCGATCGAGGAGCATCTCGCGCGGCAATCCGGACGCGAGCCCCCGAGCCCGGCCGCGGTGGCGCTGACCGGCTCCTGAACGAAATGCAGCTTGCCGATGGCGAAACGCGCGCCGGCCCGCTAGTGTCGGCTCCCTGGCTCCCTGGCAAACCGAAATCGCGGAGGACAAGGACATGAACGAAGGTATCTGCGCGCTCGAGATCGAAGACCGTCACAACCTCGATCCCGAGATGACCACGCTGGTCAAGGGCATCGAGAAGAAGTACGGCTTCGTGCCGCATTTCGTACAGCTGTTCGCGACCGACAACCAGCGCCTGAAGGCCTTCATGGGCCAGTACATGGAGCTGATGCGCCGCGATTCGGGGCTCACGCCGCTGGAGCACGAGATGATCGCGCTGGTGTCGGCGGCCACCAACGGCTGCGTCTACTGCACGGCGCATCACGGGGCGCTGCTGCGGGCCGAGACCGGCGATGCGCTGTTCACCGAATACCTCTCGCGCAACTACCGGCTCGCCGAATTGACGCCGCGACAGCGCGCGATGCTCGACTTCACGGTGCTGGTGAATCGCGATGCCGAGCGGATCACCGACGAGGACAGGCAGCGCCTGCGCGAGGTCGGCTTCAACGACGAGCAGATCTACATGATCTGCTCGACTGCCGCGTTCTACGCCGGCGCCAACCGCCTCGCGCAGGCCGTCGGCCTGCGGCCGGCGGCGCAGTATCTCGAGATGTATCGCGAACCGCGCCAGCCGAAGCGCAGCGCGAAAGCCTGAAGACCCTCCGCCGCCCGGATGCGGCGTAGCGAAACTTGGGATCTTTCCCGCGCGGATCTGCCGCGGAATCCAGCTGCGGAGGGCACGGAGAAAAAATTGGATGGATGGGCGCTTCCGTAACGTCGGCGCGGGTAATCGCGTTCGAATCACGGAGGCGCAAGTCCAATCCATTTCTTTCTCCGTGCCCTCCGTGGCTGGATTAAAAAAACTTGTAAGGTTCATGCCGTGAGTCCGACCAATCCTCGACCCCCGCAGCGGCTGCCATTCCGGCGCCCCGGGCAGCGAGGACATCGCCATGATCAAGCTCGTTTCCGCCATCGCTCTGATGATCGCCTTCCACAGCACCCAGGCCGCGGGCTTCGCGCCCTGGACCGTGCCCCACACGAATGCCGCCGCGGACACGCCGGCGATGGTCGCCGCACCCGGCTTCGCGCCGTGGCGCGACGGCAGCCGCGTGATGGACGCGCCGGACGCGATGCAGGTCGGTGATATCGATCCGCGCGCGTTCTTCAGCCCCTGGTCCTGAGCCGGGTGCCGCTGCGCCGCCGCGTATCGGCGCGGCGGCGCAGGCCCGCGGGCAGCGCGCGAACGCCGGGCCGCGGGCCGCATGAACCTCGTCGTCGACACCGGCCACGAGCTCGAACGCTGGCTCGGCGAGCATGGCGATGCCCTCTACGCCTATGCGCTGCCGCGCGTGCGCGAACCGGCGGCGGTCGAGGACCTGATCCAGGACACGCTGATTGCCGCGTGGCAGGCGCGGGCCTCGTTTCGCGGCGGGGCAGCGGTGCGCACCTGGCTGATCGGCATCCTCAAGCACAAGATCGTCGATCATCTCCGCGTCGGCCAGCGCGAGACGACGCTCGGCGCGCTAGTCGACGACGAGACCGAGCGCGATCCCTTGGACGGCCGCATGGACGGTGCGGGACACTGGCACATCGATCCGATCGCCTTCCGCGATCCGCGCAAGATCCTGGAGCAGGCCGAGCTGCGCGAGGCAATGCGCCGCTGCATCGATGCGCTGCCGACGAAACTGCGCACGGTGTTCATGCTGAAGGAATTCGACGGGCTGGAAAGTTCCGAACTGATCGCCGTCGCCGGGATCTCGAGCCTCAATCATCTGTGGGTCATGCTGTCGCGGGCCCGCGAGCGCGTGCGCGCCTGTCTCGAACGCAAATGGGGAAGGGAGGGCTGAATGCTGAACTGCCGCGAGGCCGTCGCATTGGCGCATGCCGAGGAGGATCGCCTCCTCACGCTGCGCGAACGCGTGGGCCTGGCGCTGCATCGCCTGTACTGCGCGCCGTGCCGGCTGTATCGGCGCCAGCTGGATCTGATGCGTGCAGTGATGGCAGGCCTGCGCGCGACGCCGCCGGAGGCACCCCCGATGCCGGACGCGCTGCGCGAACGTCTGCGCCAGCGGCTGGCCGCCCGCGACGACGGCGCGCCGCCTTCATAGGCGCCGTAGCCCAGGTTTGCGGGATTCGGGGTGTCGAAGATCCCGGGTTCCGCTACGCTGCACCCGGGCTACATAGTGTTACCGATGCGTCGCGACGTCTGAACGAAAAGGGGAATCGTCCATGTCCGAAGTTCTCGTCGACCGCCAGGGTCCAGTCACGCTGCTGACGCTGAACCGGCTCGACAAGCACAACAACGTCGACGCCGAGACGGCCTGCCTGCTCGCGGATGCGATCGACGCCTTCGGCGCCGAGCGCGAGGCCAGGGTGCTGGTCGTCACCGGCGCCGGCGACACCACGTTCTGCGCGGGCGCCAACCTGAAGGGTATGCAGGCGCTGTTCGAGCACCGTCGCACGCAGGACGCGGGCCCGATGGGTTTTGCGCGCCTCGATCCCGGCAAGCCCGTGATCGGCGCGATCAACGGCCACTGCTATGCGGGCGGCATGGAGCTCGCGATCTGGTGCGACTTCCGCATCGCCGACGAGCGCGCGCGCTTCGGGCTGCTGAACAAGCGCTGGGGCGTGCCGCTCGCCGATGCGGGCACGCAGCGCCTGCCGCGGCTCATTGGGCTCGGCAACGCGCTGTACCTGATCGAGACGGGCATGGAGCTCGATGCCTTCCAGGCGCAGCGCTTCGGCCTCGTACAGGAAGTCGTGCCGGCCGGCACCGCGCTGACGCGGGCGCTGGCGCTCGCGCGGCACATCGCGGGCTATCCGCAGGGCGGCATCCTCGCCGATCGCAAGGCCGCGCTCGCGGGCCTCCATCTGCCGCTGCACGAAGGCATCGACGTCGAGGCGCGGATCTGCCATGCGCCGTCCTATGCCGAGGAAGCGATGGCAGGCATGGCACGCTTCGCGGCCGGCGAACGGCCGCCGCCGCCGCGTCCGGTCGAGGCGCGACGATCCGGCTGAACCGGCCCCAGGATCTGAACGCTCGCAGGCCGCGGTCGCCTGACTTCCCGCGCGTACTCAGCCGCTCGACCGACTTCGCGCGCCGGCCGTTTGGCGTCCGATGCGAGGCATGAGTGCGCTTTGCGCGTGGATCGCCGGGCTGTCCCTGTGCGGGCTGTTGACCGCGCCGGCGACGGCCGCCGATTTGCACACACGCACGGAAGCCGCGGCCGCGGCCGCCGCGCGCAAGGCGCATGCGACCGAAGCAGCCGAAGGCGCGCAGGATCTCGTCGATGACGCGGTCGACGTCAAGCTCGAGCGCGGCAAGCCCGTCATCGAGCAGACCGGCGAGGCCTCGTACTACGGTCGTCACTTCGACGGCCGCCGCACCGCGAGCGGCGAGCGCTACGATCCCGGGCAGGCGATCGCCGCCCATCCCACGCTGCCGCTGGGCACCGAAGCCACCGTCACCAATCTGGAGACGGGCAAGAAGGTCGAGGTCGAGATTAACGATCGCGGCCCGCACGTGCGCGGCCGCGATCTCGATCTGTCGCGCAAGGCGGCGCGCGCCATCGGGCTCGACGAAGAAGGGATTGCACCGGTCGAGATCGAGGCACGTCTGCCGAAGGCGGAATAGTGGCGCGCGCCGCCGTGCTCATCCGGGCGCCGCGGCGAGAAAGCGCCGCGCGGCCGCCTCGAATTCGCGCTCGGCTATCCAGTATCTGCGTGCATGATTTGCGATCGTCTCCTCCATGGCCGGCGGGAGCTCCGCTTCATGCGTCGTCGCTCGCACGGTCGCCATCGTCGCACAGCGCATCGACGAGGCCCCAGGCGACGAGCCATGTCGCCACCGTTTCCCAGAAGCCGCGCCGAGGCTTCTGTTCGGCAACGTCGTTCGCCTCCTCGCCGATATGGCGCGACAACATCGCCAGCTCGGGGGCGCTCGTCAGGTTCAGCGTCACGGCGATTTCGACGTCCCCGCTCATAGGCAGTCCGCGGCGCCTGAGGATGCGTTCGGGATCCGTCAGTGCTTCTACCAGCTCGTCGAGCCAGTCTTCGATCTCCGTCAGCGTGTGGCGGTATACACCCGCCAGCAGATCGCGCGTCTCGGCGTCGCGCCCAGCGGCGCCGACGGCGCGGACCGCGCGATGAGCGTCGAGCAGGAGGTCGAGTTGGGCTTCGAAGCGGCCGGCGGCGCGGTAAACGTCGCTGGCGTTCGCATCGTCGTTCGCTATCACTTCAGGCATCAGCGCCTCGGCTCGCTCCGCAATACGCTGGACGCAAACCGTCAGCGTCTGCAGCTGACGAGCGACGAACTCGTTCATCCCGTCTGTCGAAAGCTCGGGCATCACGACGGCGTCGAGCTGCAGCGCGATCTTCCGCGCCAGCGGCCGCATCGTCTCGCCGAGCAGGCGGAGGCGCGGCGGCAGCCGGTCATCATCCGCTTCCATCGCGTGCCCGTTCGACCAGGTAAATTGCGAACAGGACTCGCTCCCAGGGATTGTCCGATTCGCGGAGTGTCACGATCTCGGCGGTCAGAACGTGGCCGGCATCCAGCAGATGACTGACCGCCGCGTTGTCGAGTCGCGGGACATAGCCCAGCTTGTGTCCCTGCCATTCGACGCCGACGGCGCGCGCATCACGCGCATTGTCGCATTCGCGGATCAGGCTCAAGCTCGCCCCGACGCTCAGCAGAGGCCACACGGTTTCCCCCGCGTGATATTGGAATCCCGCGAGGCGTGAGCGTTGTAATTCGAGGGTCAGCGGCGTTGCGGCGCGTGCGACCGGTGCGGCCACGCCAATGCCGATCAGCGCGGATATCCGCTCGAGGAAGTATCGTCTGCTCATGGGCGCTCCGTATTCGAGTCGGCCGATGCAGCTGCGTTGCGGCCGTCCCAAGCCGAATTCCTGCCCCTCCCTGTGTCGCGCGTGCTGCTTCTATGTTTCATTGTCACGGAGGCAGTGGCTCAATCGATGAGCCGGTAACGGCACGCTGGAGTTCCATTTTGGTCGCTTGCGTAGCCCGGGCGCGACGAAGCGGCGCCCCTCCACGACCCGCTCCCGGGTTACGACTACCACGCGGACAGGCTTTCGACCCTGGATTCGCGCGGCACTCCTTCCGGGCTACAAGAAAGCGCTCTTGTAGCCCGGAAGGAGCGAAGCGGAATCCGGGGTCGGCGCCTCGACAGTCGCCGATGCCGGGTTACGCGCTGCGCGCTCCACCCGGGCTACGAAAAACCGGCGTCCTAGGCTAGAAGCCCAAGTCCTTCCCCACCCCCAGCAGGGTCGCGACGCCGAGCAGGGCGAAGATCGCGGCCGCGATCGCGTGCACGAGCTTCATCGGCATGCGGTGTGCGAGGCGCTCGCCGACGAACACCGCTGGCACGTCCGCGATCAGCATGCCCAGCGTCGTGCCGATCACGACGAGCAGCGGGCTGGCGTAGTGCGCCGCCATCGCGACGGTCGCGATCTGCGTCTTGTCGCCCATCTCGGCGAGAAAGAAGGTGACGAGCGTCGCGCCGAAGACGCCGAGACGCTGCGCAATCTTCGTTTCGTCCTCCTCGATCTCGTCCGGGATCAGCGTCCAGAGCGCCATGCCGAGGAAGGACAGGCCGAGGATCCAGCGCAAGGTCTGTGGTTCGAGCGTCGCGGTGATCCACGCGCCGAGCGCGCCGGCGAGCCCGTGATTGACGAGCGTCGCGACGAGGATGCCGAGCACGATCGGTACGGGCTTCCTGAAGCGGGCGGCGAGGAGAAAGGCGAGGAGCTGGGTCTTGTCGCCGATCTCGGCTAGGGCGACGACACCGGTCGAAACGAGCAGTGATTCCATGACGATTCCCGGGCCGGCGCAGCGACGGTCGACCACGACGCGTCGCCGGCCCATCGGGACGCGCAATGGTCAACGGTCTTGCCAGGTGGGAACCGCTTGCGCCATGACCTGCGGGTCAAGTGTGTTGACGCAAGCACCTTCGCGAACGAAGGGCGACTACTCCCCGATGACGCGCGCAGTGTAGCGGCCGCCACCGCCGGCGTCACTCGGCAGCGCCGTGAGGGTCTCGGCGCCAGGCGGGACGCCGCTTCTCCAGGAACGCCTGCAGGCCCTCCCGCCCGTCGGCGGTCTCGAACACGTTGCACAGGGTTTCGATCTGGTTCTCGACGTTGCGCCTGTAGTCGAGATCGTTCGCACGCAGGAAGGACGCGCGGCCCAGCGCCATCAGCATCGGCGACTTCTCCGCCAGCGTGCGCGCCAGCGACATCGCAGTGTCCATCAGCGCTTCGCGCGGCACCGCGTGATTGATCAGGCCCCACTGCGCGGCTTCGGTGGCCGCGATCGGTTTGCCGGAGAACAGCAGCTCGAACGCGCGATGTCGTCCGATCTGCTGCGGCAGGTGCACGTAGTGGATGGCGGGGATGAGGCCGACGTCGATTTCGGGATAGCCGAGATCGACGTCGTCGGCGGCGACGATCATGTCGCAGGTGATCGACAAGCTCATGCCCGCGCCGCGCGCCGGCCCGTTGATCGCCGCGAGCGTCGGCTTGCGCAGGCGATACTGCAGGTCCATCGTCTTCATGTAGAACTTGTAGACGAACTCGCGCAGCGCGAGCCCGTCGCCGCGCGCGACCATCTTCAGATCCATGCCGCCGCAGAACATGCCCGGCAAGGCGCTCGTCAGCACGATCGCGCGTGCAGCCGGATCCTCGTCGGCACGCTGCAGGGCGGCGTGGATCGCGTCGATCATCGGATGATCGATCGCGTTGACGGGCGGGCGGTTCAGTGCGACGACGGCGACGCGATCGTCGACGTGATAGAGGACGGGAGAGGAGGGCGTCATGCTGAGTCCTTCGTCGCGTTCATCGGGTCTGGAATGCTCGAAAGCCGTCGAGCACCTCCACTGGCAGGTCTAGGACGCGAAGCCCGCCATGCTTCGTCATCGGTGGCCCTCACGCGTGGGAGCGGCCACACCCGCACGGCGTCCCAACGAATAGTCACCGACCCGGCGTACCGAGCCCGCCCGGAGCGGATTCGCTATCGCGTATCGGGCTACGCCTCTCGAATCCTCTTCGGATCGCGGCGCATGGTCGCGACAGGCAGTCTGCCAGAAAGCGCCCGTCGGTGTTGCAGCGGATCTCGTGAGAAGAGATCTTCAACGCCGCATCACGGCGTCAGCCGGGGCCTCATCCGCCGACAGCGGCCGCGGATGCGCGACATCGGTCGAATCGGGCACGCTTGCGAGCTGTTCGACGCTGAATGGCCGCAGAGGTGAGCGCGCCTCTGCGATGGTCGGCTTTCGCCGTGGCGCGGTCGTCGGGTCATCCTGGCGCGACCGGTGCCGTCTCGCGCTTTCCCTTCCGAAGGAGAATCCACCCTGCAATCAACATCGCTGCGCCCCAGATCAGAAAGCCGATGTCCCAGTAGATCCACTCCGCACGCGGAGCTTTTTCATTGACGTGGTGTATACCCAGCAGATGGTGGTCGATGAGGCCTTCGACCAGGTTGAAGGCACCGAATCCGATCAGCATCCCGCCCGGTAGAAGCTTGCCCGACCAACGAACGTGATTCTTTCTCGAGTATCGCCAGAGAATGAGAAGCCCTGACGCGGTGAACGCGTAAGTGCTCAGGTGAAACAGCCCATCCCACAGAACGTTGATCTCCAGGTTCCGCACCGTATTCGGCGGATAGCCTGCGCTCGAGAGCATATGGTGCCACTGCAACACCTGATGCAGCACGATGCCGTCGAAGAATCCTCCGAGCCCCAAGCCAAAAAGAATGGCTGCCGAGACCGGGAAGTCATGAATCTGCTCGGACTGAGACATATCCTCTCGCACATCCCGTGCGAAAAAACGGGCTGCCGCCGTGCGCCGTGGACCGGACCACGCAGGCGCCATGGCCCACGGCAATCGCCTGTCCAAAGGACAGTGACGGCGCAACGACTATGTATGCAAGTGGGGCGTGCCGCAGTCGGACAGGTCATCAGGCATGTGAATGACTCCATGAAGCGCGCGCCTCTTCATAGGCGGACAACCAGCGATGGAGGATAGAACCTTATTGGCCGTAGCCTACCGTGCCTCTCGATGCGGTGATCGAATTGGGCAGGCGGCCGCACCCGATTGCAAGGTGCTCGAAC
>JBFWSI010000077.1:0-10420 GCA_050248455.1 Gammaproteobacteria bacterium
AACGCCTTTGCCGACACCGCGGCGGAGATCCGGGCCGCGGGGTTCCAGCTGATCAAGGACGGCGCGCTCGCGCGCCTGCGCGACGATCCCGCGGCCGCCGCGGTCAACACCGAGTACTACCGCCGCATCCAGGAACACTTCAACCTGCTGCGCCGACAGTCCGCCTCGCGCGCCGAGGACTATGCGATCCAGGCGATGCAGGAGGCCTATGGCCAGCTGCAGTCGGATCTGCAGGCCGTGTTCGACGATTCCTACCTGCTCAACCGCGTCGTGCGCATCAAGCTGCTCGATCCGAGCTACGAGGAGCGCACCGTGTCCGGCTTCGACGACGCCTACAAGCGCGTGCGCGGCCTCGTCGAACAGTCGCGCGCGGCGCAGGACACGCACGTCGACGAATGGACGCGCCGCGCGCCGCTGGTGTTGCCGCTGCCGCCGCTGGTCGCGCTGGGTCTCCTGTACTTTTCACGGCGCAGCCTGACGCGCGGCTTCATGCAACCGATGCGCGAGGTGATCGCCGGCACGCGACGCATGAGCGACGGCGACCTGACGCAGCGGCTGCCCGAGCACGGCGTCACCGAGGTCGCGCGCCTGGCCGCGAGCGTGAACCAGCTCGCCGCCGATCTCGCCGCGAGCCGCGATGCGCTGATCGATGCCGAGCGCCAGGCCGCGCTCGGCGCGCTGGTGCCGGTGGTCGCGCACAACGTGCGCAACCCGCTCGCGGCGATCCGGGCGAGCGCGCAGCTGCTCGAACATGCCGAGGATCTCGCCGAGGCGGGCGCGACGGCGCGCGACATCGTCGACACCGTCGATCGGCTCGGGCGCTGGGTCAGCGCGCTCGTGTCCTATCTGCATCCGCTGAAGCCGCGGCTCACGCCCGTGCGCGTGACGGTCCTGCTCGAAGCGGTGTGCGGCCTGCTGCGCGCGCGGATCGAGGAACGCGGCGTCGTGCTCGAGCGCGAGCCCTGGGACGAGACGCTCGAGGTCGCCGCCGATGCCGATCTGATGGAGCAGGCCTTGTACGGCCTCGTCGCGAACGCGGTCGAAGCCTCGCCGCGCGGCGCGCGGATCCGCGTCGGCACCCGCGCGACGGCCTCGCAGCTGCGCATCGAGATCCAGGATCGCGCCGGCGGCATCCCGTTCCTGCCCGAGCCTTCCGGCCTCGAACCCGGCCCGAGCACCAAGCGTTTCGGCACCGGGCTCGGCATTCCCGTCGCGTTCAAGGTCTGCAAGGCGCACGGCTGGCAGCTCGCCTTCGAAGTCGTCGACAATGGCACGCTGGTGACCCTGAGCGCGCCGCGCGGCGCGCGGAGCTCGCGACATGACCCAACGCCGTCCGACTGAGGACGATACCGCCGCCGCCCAGGCCTTGGCGCGCGTGCTCGTCGTCGAGGACGAGACGCTGTTCGCGCGCGCCGTCGCCCGCCGTCTCGAGAAGGCCGGCTATGCGTGCCGGACGGTCGGCCGGCTCGCCGAGGCCGAGGCCGTGCTGCGCGAGGACGGCGCGGATCTGATGCTGCTCGACATGCGGTTGCCGGACGGCTCCGGCCTCGACTTCCTGCAGCGCGTGCGCGAGCGCATCGACCCGCAGCTCGCCGTGATCGCGATGAGCGCCTACGGTGAGGTCGAGGACGCGGTCGCCGCGATGAAGCACGCGGCCTCCGACTACCTGAAGAAGCCGATCGATCTCGAGGAGCTGCTCGTCAACGTCGAGAAGGTGCTCGCGAACCAGCGCGTGTCGCGCCAGCTCGAATATTCGCGGGCGCGCGAGGCGACGGGCGCCGAAGCGGTCGAGATCATCGGCGACTCGAGCGCCGCGCAGGCGTTGCGCGCGCAGATCGAGCGCATCGCGAGCCTCGGCGGCGGCGCCGCGACCGATGCGCCGACGGTGCTGATCTGCGGCGAGACCGGCACCGGCAAGGATCTCGCCGCACGCTATCTGCATCGCTGTTCGCGGCGCGCGGCGCGGCCCTTCGTGCACGTCGACTGCGCGGCGCTGCCTAAGGATCTGATCGAAGCGGAGCTCTTCGGCCACGTCAAAGGCGCGTTCACGAGCGCGCTGGGCGAACGCACGGGGCTGATCGAAGCGGCCGAGGACGGGGTCGTGTTCCTCGACGAGATCGGCGAGCTGCCGCTGGAGCTGCAGGCCAAGCTGCTCGCGGTGCTCGAGCGCCGGACGCTCAGGCGCGTCGGCTCCAGCCAGGAGCGGCGCACGCAGGCCTGGTTCGTCGCGGCGACGAACCGCGACGTCGACCGCATGGTCGCCGACGGCGCGCTGCGCTCGGATCTCTACTACCGCCTGAACGTGCTGCCGCTGAAGCTGCCACCGCTGCGCGAGCGCGGCGACGACGCGATCCTGATCGCCGAGCACTGCGCGCAGCAGATCGCGCGGCGCTACGGCCTGGGTCCCGTGGCCTTCTCGGCGGCGGCCAGGTCGCGCCTGCGCGCCTATGCCTGGCCCGGCAACATCCGCGAGCTGCGCCACCTCGTCGAGCGCGCGATCCTGCTCGCCGGCGGCGGCACCCTGGATGCGGCGAGCCTGCTGCTGCCGGGCGACGCGCCGCCGTCCGCCGCCCAGACTCCGCTCGAGGCCCTCGCCGGCCTCTCGCTGGACGCCGCCGAAAAGCTCCTGATCGAGCATGCCCTGCGCGAGACCGGCAACAACGTCTCCGAAGCCGCGCGCAAGCTCGGCGTCACCCGCATGACGATGCGCTACCGCATGAAGCAGCACGGGATCGAGCCTGCTTGAAGGCCGCGCCGTTCGGGCCGGGGAATATGGCTACAGAGAACACCGAGGAGCAAAGATGAGGGAGCCTCCGAACGCGTGCAAGCAATGAGCTGAATTTGTGCGCTACGCGCGCCACGGAGAACACCGAGAAGAAAAATCGAAAACGTAGGTTGCCGCAAAAGAGCGCGCCCCCGTTTTCGTAGCCCGGGTGCAGCGTAGCGGAACCCGGGGTCGGGCCTGCCCGATACGCAAGGGCCGGCCATGCGCGGCGCGCACCGCGCCGGGTCTTCTCGATTGCAGGAGAGGGCGACGGGCGCGGATCCCGGGTTACGCGCTGCGCGCTCCACCCGGGCTACGAAACCGCCGCCCACGTTGAAGGACCATGTCTCTTTCGTGATTGGAGGTGATGCGCGCGCCTGGACTGGCGAAGGAAGCCAACGCTCTCCCACGGAGTCCCCTGACATGCCCAATCCCGGATTCGTCGGGCTCACCCGGGCTACAACTGCAAGAGCTCTGAACAATCTCCTTTCTCCGTGTTCTCTATGTTCTCCGTGATGTTCTCCGTGGCGCGCGTAGCGCAAATTCCTTGGTACGCGCTGCGCTCAACCACGCAAGCGCGTGCTCAATGCAGCTTCAACCGCGGCTTCGCGCGGCGGGTGAGGACGTTGGCCATTGTCATCAGCAGCGTGCGGATGAGGCCCTGCACGGCGATCTGGTGCTGCTTGTAGAGCGACAGATAGGCCATGCGGGCGAACCAGCCCTCGATCGACACCGTGCCCGAGCGACGGCCGAAGAGATTGCCCATCAGGTTGCCGACGGTGCTGTGCCTGCTGAGGTTGATCAGCGAGCCGAAGTCCCGGTAGCGGTAGACCGGCTTCACGTCCTTGCCCTGCACGCGTGCGACGAGGGCTTTCGCGAGCAGGCTCGCCTGCTGGTGCGCGGCCTGCGCGCGCGGCGGCACCAGCGCGTCCGCATCTTCGCGCTGCCTGCACGCGGCGCAGTCGCCGAACGCGTAGATGTCGTCGTCGCGCGTCGTCTGCAGGGTGCTGCGCACGACGAGCTGCTTGAGCCGGTTCACTTCGAGGTCCAGGCGCCCCAGCACGTCCGGTCCCTTGATGCCCGCGGCCCACACCTTGATTTCGGCTGGGATGAACTGGTCGCTGCGCGTGTGGAAACCGGCCGGCGTGGCTGCGGTGACGAACTCGCCGGTGTGCACGACGACGCCGATCGACTCGAGCACCGCCCGCGTCGACGCCGCGATCCGCGGCGCGAGGCCGGGCAGGATGTTCGGCGAGCCTTCGATCAGGTGGATGCGGATGTCGCGCGCGGGATCCAGCCGCTGCAGGCCGAACTCGACCAGAGTGTGCAGTGAATGATGGAGCTCGGCCGCGAGCTCGACGCCGGTCGCGCCGGCCCCCGCGATCGCGATGTGCAGCTGTCCTTCGCGCAGGGGCTCCGTCTGCGCATTCGCGGCATAGCAGGCACGTACGAGCACCTGGTGAAAGGCATCCGCCTCGGCGCGGCCGTCGAGGAACAGGCAATGGTCGGCGACGCCTTCGATCCCGAAGTCGTTGGTGACGCTGCCGATGGCGAGGACGAGGAAGTCATAGTGGAAGCGGCGGCGCGGAATGAACTCCTTGCCCGCGCCGTCCAGCGAGGGCGCGAGCGTGATGGTCTTCGCGCCGCGATCGACGGCCTCCAGCGCGCCGAGGCGGAACTGGAAATGATGCCAGTGCGCGTGGGCGAGGTAGCTGAGCTCGTCGTCGTTCGAGTTCAGCGTGCCGGCCGCGACCTCGTGCAGCAGGGGCTTCCAGATGTGGGAGTACTGGCTGTCGACCAGCATCACCTCGATGTCCGGCCGCGCGGCGAAGGCATCGCCGAGGCGCGTCACGAGCTCGAGGCCGCCGGCGCCGCCGCCGACGACGATGATGCGCAAGGGGGACGGCGGACTCATCGCATGGGCTCCCTGATTGCCGAGCGGGGTCGCGGCCGGTCGGGCCGGCGGTCGATCGTCGCGCCGGATGCCGATGGCGCGGCACGACGAGGCACGTATCATGACAGCACTTTCCCCAGCGAGTCGTCCCTCATGACCGATGAGCAACTGCAACTGGAGCTGGAAGCCGCCACCTTCCGCAGGCTGCGCGATTTCCTGCGCGAGCACACCGAGGTCCAGAACATCGACCTGATGAACCTGGCCGGGTTCTGCCGCAACTGCCTCGCGAAGTGGTATCGCGCCGAGGCCGAGACGCGCGGTCGGGCGCTGGACTACGAACAGGCCCGTGAGCTGATTTACGGCATGCCGTATGCGGAATGGCGCGAGCGCTACCAGCGGGAAGCCACACCGGAGCAGCAGGCAGCGTTCGCGGCACGCGAGGCGGCGAACGAGAACAGATCCTGAACGAAGCCCGCGCGGGCTATTTCTCGTCGAGCGTGTATACGCCGTCCCAGGTCGAGGGCGGCGGCGCGCGGCGGTAGTCCGCGACACGGACACGCATCGCGAGGCTGGGCGCGTCGTCGGGCGATTGCGCGAGGACGGCGTCGAAGGCCGCCGTCGCCGCCGTCCAGTCGCCTCGCCGATAGGCGGCGAGTCCTTCCGCATAGCGCTCGCGCAGCGCGAGCGGCAGCGGCTGCGCATCGACGGCATGGATCACGACCGGCGTCGCCCGGCCACGCACGCGCAACCAGTCGATCTCGCGCAGCGCGTAGTCCTCGCGCAGCAGTTCCGCCGTCGAGGTGCTGAGCAGGATCGTCGTGCCGTAGATCTTGTTCGCGGATTCCAGCCGCGAGGCCAGGTTCACGCTGTCGCCGACCACCGTGTAGTCCATGCGGCGCGCCGAGCCGATGTTGCCGGCGATCACGAGGCCGGAGTTGATGCCGATGCGCACGTCGAGCGGCGGCTCGCCGCGCTGCGCGCGCCCGGCATTGAACAGCGCGAGCTTCTGCTGCATGCGGATCGCGCTGCGCACCGCGTTGTCGGCGTCGCGCGGCGCGCCCAGCGGCGCCCCATAGACGGCCATCAGCGCATCCCCGATGTACTTGTCCAGGATGCCGCCGTGCTCGAAGACGACCTCGACCATCTCGGAGAAGTACTCGTTCAGCAACGCGACCGTCTCCTGCGGGCCGAGCCGCTCGGCGAGCGTCGTGAAGTTCGCGATGTCGGCGAAGAGGATCGTCACCAGCTGCGAGCGGCCGCCCAGCGCGCTGTCCCCCTGCGCGATCACCTGCTCGGCGACTTCGCGCGTCATGTAGCGCGCCATCGTCGTGCGCAGGCGCATCTCGGTCGTGATGTCGTCGATCACGACGGCGAAGCCGAACACGCGGCCGTCAGGGGCGCACAGCGGACTGGCGACGACGTTCGCCGCGGTCGTGCTGCCGTCCGGCGCGTGGATCGTCGCATCGACGGCGCGCTCGGCCTGCTGCGAGCGCGCGGCCTTGCGCACCAGCCGCCGGATCCAGGCATTCTCGTGGCCGAACAGATGCAGCGCGGAAGCGCCGAGCACGCGCTCGGGATCGACGCCGAGCAGACGCGCCGCGGTGTCGTTGATCTTGACCACGTTGAAGGCGAGATCGAGCGTGACGACGCCGTTGGTGAGGCTGCGCAGCACGTTCTCGTGGTAGTTGCGCTCCTCGACGGCCTCGTGGAACAGGCGCGCGTTCTCCAGCGCGATGGCGCTCTGCGCCGCGAGGTTCTCCAGCCGCTGGCGATCGCGCGCGGAGAAGCTGCCGCTGCGGCGATTGAGCACCTGGACGACGCCGACGGCCAGGCCGTGCCGGTTGACGACCGGCACGCAGAGAATGGAGCGGGTCCGGAAGCCGGTGGTGCGATCGATCGCCGGATTGAAGCGTGGATCCGAGTAGGCCTCGTCGATCACGATCGGCGTGCGGCGCGTGAAGCATTCGCCGGCGATGCCGACGTGCGAGGGGATGCGGATCTCGCGCGTGTCGATGCCCTCGGCGACGCGCGACCACAGCTCGTCGCGCGTCGGATCGTGAAGGAACAGCGTGCTGCGCTCGGCGTCGAGCAGCTCGGACGCGATGCCGATGATCTTGCGCAGCAGCTGCTCGATGTCGAGCTCGGAGGAGATCGCGCGCGTCAGGTCCATCAACCGCGACTGCTCGCGCGTCGCGGCCTTGACCTGTTCGGCGAACTGCGCGTTCTCGATCGCGGTCGCGACGTGGGTCGAGAACGCACGCAGGAACACCGCGTCGGTCGACGAGAAGTGGCCGTCGTGCCGGTTCAGCACCTCGGTTACGCCGATGATGTCGCCGCGTCGCGTGCACACCGGCACGCACATCAGGTTGCGCGTCACGTAGCCGGTCGAGAGATCGACGGCGCGATGGAAGCGCGAATCCGCGTAGACATCCGGCACGATGGCCTCGACGCCGGAGCGGAACACGGCGCCGGCGATGCCGAGATCGGCCGCGAAGCGGATCTCCTTCGTCAGGCCGCCCTGGGCGACGCGGGCGTAGAGCTCGTCGGTGTCGGCGTCGTAGAGGAACAGCGAGGCGCGATCGGCGTGGAAGGCGTCGCCGATCAGGGTGACGAGCCGCCTCAACATCAGGTCCAGCGAAAGGTTCTCATGGATCTTCTGCGTCGCCTCGACCAGCAGATCGAGACGTCGCTCGAGGTCGGCCAGGCCCTCGCCGCCGCCGCCGGCCGCGGCGAGGGCCTGGCGCAGCACGCGATCCTGCACCTGACGATCGAACAGCCGCTGGAGCGCGTCGTCCGCGCCGTTGCCGGGCGCTGGGGGCGAAACGCCGGAACCGGCGTGGCGGGGCGGTGAGTTCACGTCCGTCCTTGGGAGTGCTCGGCGTCCAGCGCGGCCGAGGTGGGCTTTCCTGAGTTCACTCAATACAATCCTTCGATGCGTTTGACCAGCCTTGCGCGTCAAGCGGCCCGCAGCGCGTCGTCCGGGACGGCGATACCGGGCCTCCTCCACGTTATCGGCGGCCGCGTGCGCCGGTGCAGTCGCGGGCGAGAGCGGCCGTGAGCCTGCTGCTGCGCCTCAGCGCCGTCGTCTTCGGCATCCTGCTGCTGTCCGTCGCGGTCGGCGCCTACAACCTGGTCGCGAACGTCACGCGCGCGGTCAGTGACGAGATGAGCTCCTCGCTCGAGCTGACCACGATGCTGCTGCAGCTGCAGGTCGATGGCGTGCACGGCGGGCAGCCGGCGTCGATCGTCGAATGGCGCGAGCGCCTGGGCGGCCTGCGCTATTCGCGTCACCTGCGGCTGTCGCTGGCGGCGCCCGGCGTCCAGGCCTCGCTGGCGCCGGTGATGCCCGGGCAGGTCGCCGGCGTGCCGCAGTGGTTCGTGCGCATGGTGGCGCCGCGCGGCCACGAGCTGGTGCGCGCGATCCCGCTCGGTGGCGGCAGCCAGGTGATCGTGCGGGCCGATCCGGCGGACGAGATCCTCGAAGCCTGGCGCGAGACGCGCCTCGCGCTCGCGCTGCTCGCGGGCTTCGGGCTCGTCGCCACCGCGCTGGTGCACGCGGTGTTGCGCCGTGCCCTCGCACCGCTCGCGCTGCTGTCGAACGCCTTGCAGCGCTTCGAAGCCGGCGACTACGACGTGCGCCTGCCGCCTTCGGGCGTGCCCGACATCGACCGCGCGACCGAGAGCTTCAACCACATGGCGGGCGTGCTGTCGGCCAGTCGCAGCGAGATGACGCGCCTGGCCCAGGAAGCGCTCGCGATCCGCGAGGAGGAGCGCCGCCACCTGGCGCAGGAGCTGCACGACGGGCTGGGCCAGTCGATCAGCGCGATCAAGGCGCTCGCGGTGTCGATCGAGCGCAAGGCGCAGGGCGAGGGCGGGATCGGCACGAGCGCCGCGATGATCGCGAACGTCAGCACCGGCATGTACGACCAGGTGCGCAGCATGATGGCGCGCCTGCGTCCGTCGATTCTCGACGAGCTGGGACTGGTCAGCGCGCTCGGCAGCATGATCGACGACTGGAACGCGCACCACGAGGACGTGTTCTGTTCCTTCGAGCACCTCGGCGCTGCGCCGACGCTCAGCGCCGACGGCGCGATCAACGTGTTCCGCATCGTGCAGGAAGCCCTGACCAACGTCGTGCGCCATGCGCGGGCGACGACCGTTTCCGTACGCCTGCGTACGGAACGGCAGGCGTGCCTGCTCGACATCGAGGACGACGGCTGCGGCTTCGATCCCGCCACCGTGCGCCGCGGCCACGGCCTGCTCGGCATCGACGAACGCGTGCGCGCGATGGGCGGGAGTTTGTCGCTTGCGACGGCACCGGGCCGCGGCACAAAATTCACCATCGTCATTCCGCTGAGCGAGCACCCCGCGCATGAACGTCCCGTCCACGAAGCTGAAAATACTGCTGGTTGACGACCACGCGGTCGTACGCGCCGGCTATCGCACCCTGCTCGACGACGTGCCCGGCCTCGACATCATCGGCGAGGCGGACAACGGCGAGCTCGCGGTGAAGATGTTCGTGGAGCTGAATCCGGACATCGCGATCATGGATCTGAGCCTGCCCGGCATCGGCGGCCTCGAGGCGATCCGCCGCATCGTTCAGCGCCGTCACGATGCGCGCATCCTCGCCTTCAGCATGCACGAGGACACGGTGTTCGTGGAGCAGGCGCTGCAGGCGGGCGCGCGCGGCTACATCACCAAGAGCAGCGCGCCGACCGTGCTGGTCGAGGCGGTGCGCCAAGTTGCCGCCGGCGGCATGTACCTCGATCCCGACGTCGCGCAGCGCCTCGCGTTCCAGAAGACGCGCGGCGCCAGTTCCCCGATGGCAGGGCTGTCGACGCGCGAGTTCGAGATCTTCTGCCTGCTCGCCGAAGGCGAGACGGTCAACGACATCGCGAAGCGCCTGTCCCTGAGCGGCAAGACCGTCGCGAACTACGCGACGCAGATCAAGAGCAAGCTCGACGTCAACACCGTCGCCGAGATTGCTCGGCTCGCGATCCGCCACGGCTTCGTGAAGGTTTGAGGGCTGGAGGGGGGCGCAGGACGACGTCCTGAACCTCCGGGAAAGAGTCCCGGGAAGATTTGGCTATCATGCGGCGGGGTCGCACGCGACCGCGCATTTTCCTTTCTCCAAGTGCATGCAGCCATGAATGATCTTCGCCGATTCGCCCGCACATCCCTGTCCCGGGGCTTGCTGCTCGTCCTGTCCACCACCGTGCCCGCCGTTGCAGGCGCCGAAGGCGCCGGCTTCGACGAGGAGGTGATGGTGGTCGCGCCGACGCCGCTCGGCAGGGGCGGCGGCCTCGATCCCGAGCGGTTGCCGTTCACCACGCAGTCGACCGACGCCGACGCCCTGGAGCGCGCCCAGAGCCTCGATCTGACCGAGCATCTCAACCAGAACCTCGGCAGCGTGTCGATCAACTCGGCGCAGAACAACCCGCTGCAGCCCGATCTCCAGTACCGCGGCTACTCGGCTTCCCCGCTGCTGGGCCTGCCGATCGGCGTGTCGGTCTACCAGAACGGCGTGCGCGTCAACGAACCGCTGGGCGATGCGGTCAACTGGGATCTGCTGCCCGAATCGGCGATCCACAGCCTCACCTTGGTCGGCGGCGCCAATCCGCTGTTCGGCCTCAACACGCTCGGCGGCGCGCTGTCGGTGGAGATGAAGAACGGTTTCAACTTCGAAGGCCACCAGCTCGAGGCCTATGGCGGCAGCTGGGGCAGGGCGGTCACCTCGGCGGAGAGCGGCGGCAACAACGGGA
>JBFWSI010000078.1:0-10401 GCA_050248455.1 Gammaproteobacteria bacterium
CTACACGGGCGATGCCCGCACCCTGCGCGTGACGCACAACTACGACTTCTGAGCACAGGCCCGCGCCGGCCCACGAGGGCCGGCGCGCGGCCGACGGTCCGGCGTGGCACAATCGTCCGCATCACCCGCGGGATCCCCATGCACGACGCGCTACGCCCGCCCTTGACCGGTATTCCCGCCGACGTCGTCGCCGCCGCGGACTACGAGGCGCTCGCCCCGCATTTCATCGCACCCGCGACCTTCGCCTATCTCGCCGGCGGCAGCGGCGCCGATCGCACGCTCGCCTGGAATCGCGCGGCCTTCGCACGCGTGCGGCTGCGTCAGCGCGTATTCGGCGAGCTGAGCGATGCGTCGACGGCGACGACGCTGCTCGGTCGTCCGCTGCCGCAACCCGTGCTGCTCGCACCCCTCGCCTACCAGGGCCTGGTCCATGCCGGTGCGGAAGTCGAGACCGCGCGCGGCGCCGCCGCTGCGGACACGCCGCTGATCTTGAGCAGCCTGGCGACCCGCGCCGTCGAGGACGTCGCCGCGGCGGCGGCGGCGGGCTGGTGGTATCAGCTGTGGCTGAGCGACGATCGCGAGGCCGATCTCGCGCGCCTGAGCCGCGCCGAGCGCGCGGGCTGCGCCGCCGTGGTCGTGACGGTCGACGCGGCGGCCCAGTTGCCGAGCCGCCGCGCGCTGGCCGCCGGCTTCACGCTGCCGTCCGGACTCGCCGCCGATCCGCCGCCGCTGTTCGCGGCCCAGGGTTCGGTGTTCGAACGCTATCGACGCGGCGCGATCGGGCGCGATGCGCTCGCCTGGCTGCGCGAGGTCAGCGCGCGGCCGGTATTCGTCAAAGGCGTCACGCACGAGGCCGACGCGGAAGTCTGCCGCGCGCTCGACGTCGCCGGCGTCGTCGTCTCGAACCACGGCGGCCGCAGCGTCGACGGCATCGTCGCGAGCTTCGACGTGCTGCCGCGGATCCGCGCCGCGCTCGGCGACGCCTGCACGATCCTCTTCGATGGCGGCATCCGCGGCGGCGAGGACGTCCTCAAGGCGCTCGCGGCCGGCGCCGACGCGGTGCTGATCGGCCGCCTCCAGATCTATGCGCTCGCGGTCGCCGGCGCGCTCGGCGTCGCGCACCTGCTGAAGCTCCTGCGCGAGGAGCTCGCGCTGTACATGGCATCGACGGGCTGTGCCCGGCCCGCCGCCGCGCGGGCCGCCGGCCTGCTCGCGCGCACGACAGGAGAAGACTGATGCTCATCACGCTCGAGAAGGTGTTCGCGCCCGAGGAAGTGGCGCCGCTGCGCGACGCGCTGGAGCGCCTGCCCTGGCACGACGGCGCCGCGACGGCCGGCAGCCTCGGCCGCACCGTCAAACACAACCGCCAGGCCGACGAAGAGGCGGCCGCCCGTGCCGGACTCGCCGACGAGGTACTGCGCCGGCTGCGCGCGACGCCGCGCTTCGTCGCCGCCGCGCTGCCGAAACGCATCTATCCGCCGCGGTTCAATCGCTACAGCGCCGGCGAGACCTACGGCGCCCACGTCGATGGCGCGGTGATGCGGCTGCCCGGGAGCGAGACGCTCGTGCGCACCGATCTGTCGGCGACGCTGTTTCTTTCCGCGCCCGAGGAATACGACGGTGGCGTGCTCGAGGTCGACACGCGCTTCGGCGTGCAGGAAGTGAAGCTCGATGCCGGCGATCTCGTGCTCTATCCGGCGAGCAGCCTGCACCGCGTGACGCCGGTGACGCGCGGCGAGCGCATCGCCTCCTTCTTCTGGATCGAGAGCATGGTGCGCGACACCGATGCGCGCGCGACGCTGTTCGATCTCGACGAGGCGATCCAGGCGCTGACCCCGGAGCGCGCGCCGGCCGATCCGATCCTGCTCGCGCTGTCCGGGGTCTATCACAATCTCCTGCGCCTGCACGCCGCGACCTGAGGCGCCGCCGCCCGCGCAGCGGCCAGCGCGCCGCTGCGCGTAGCGCCGCCGGGCGATTGCCGGTCATGGCGGCCGGCCCTAGAATCCGGCCGTCATCCCCGCACGAGCAGTCGCCCATGGAGCTCAGCCCGCGTCGCGTCGACGACGTGATCGTCCTCGGCCCCGCCGGGCGCATCGATCACCTCAACGCGGATGACTTCCGTTCGGCGATCGAGCCGCACCTTACCGTCTGCAGCGGCGAAGGGCCGGCGCTGTTGTTCGATCTCTCGGAGCTCGAGTACATCTCCAGCGCCGGGCTGCGCGTCCTCATGATCGCGGCCAAGACCGCCAAGCCGCGCGGCGGGCGCATCGCCGTCGCCGCGCCGCAACCGATGGTCGCCGAGGTGCTCGACATCTCGCGTTTCAATCTGGTCTTTCCCGTGCATGCCTCGCTGGACGACGGCCTGCGCGCGCTGACGGCGGGCTAGCGGATGCGCGTGCGCTTCTGGGGCACCCGCGGGTCGCTGCCGATCGCGCTCACCGCACCGGAAGTCGAAGCGAAGGTCGCCGCAGCCCTGCTCGCCGCGGCCGGCCGCCGCTTCGCCGATCTGGCCGAAGCGCGCGCCTTCGCCGCGACGCTGCCGTTCCACGTCGCCCGCACCTTCGGCGGTCATTCGAGCTGCGTCGAGATCGAGCTGCACGCACCGGACACCGGCAGCCACGACTACATCCTGTGCGACCTCGGCTCCGGCGTGCGGCCTTTCGGGGGCGCCGTCATCGCGCGTCACGGGGCGACCACGCCGAACACCTTCCACGTGTTCATGTCGCACGTGCACTGGGACCACATCATGGGTTTCCCGCTGTTCACGCCGGCCTACATCCCGGGCAACCTGATCCGCATCTACGGCTGCCACGGCGAGCTCGAGGCGGCCTTCCGCGCGCAGCACGGCGCGCCGTCCTTCCCGGTCGACTTTTCGCAGCTCGGCGCACGCATCGAATTCGTGACCCTCGCACCGGACGTGCCGGTCACGATCGCCGGGCTCGAGGTCCTGCCCAAGCTGCAGATCCATGCCGGCGACTCCTACGGCTACCGCTTCACGCACGGCGGCAAGGTGTTCGTCTATTCGACCGACTCCGAGCACAAGCTCGACGATCCCGAGGTCACCGACGGCTTCATCGACTTCTTCCGCGACGCCGATCTCGTCGCCTTCGACGCGATGTATTCCTTCGCCGACGCGATTTCGGTCAAGGAGGACTGGGGGCATTCGAGCAACGTCGTCGGCGTCGAGCTGTGTCAGCTCGCGAACGCGAAGCGGCTCGCGCTGTTCCATCACGAACCGATACACGACGATCAGCGGCTGGTCGACATCGAGGCGGAGACGCGCCGCTTCGAGGAGATCACGCGCGTCGATGCCGCACCGCTCGAGGTGTTCGTCGCCTACGACGGGCTCGACGTCACGCTCTGACGGCAGCGAACTTTTCCCGCAGCGCACGCCTCGAAACGATCGCTATGCTGGGGCCGCCGATCGGAGAAGGAGAATGGAGATGAACGATGCCTACCCGGATATCCGCCGCCGTCTCGCTGCGGCCATCAAGCGGGACGCCTCCTTGCACAAGCTGCGGCGCTACGAACACATCGGCAAGGATTTCCTCGAGTTCCGCTCGGCGCTGCGCCAGGGCGGCGATCAGCGCTACCGCAAGCTGGTCGTCGCGATGCAGTTCTGGGACGCCTGGATCCTCGCCCGCAACACGGACTGGTTGGAATACGACCACATCCCCGAGAAGGCCTGGGGCGAGCTCGCCGACGTCGTCGCCGCCGATCTGATGGCCGATCGCGACATCGAGGACCCGCGCATCCGCGCCGCCTTCGATCTGACCTCGACCTTGGAACTGCCGAAGAAGATGGGCCTGGACCGCGAAGCCTCCCCGCTCGACGATGTCTGAGCGAATCCGGTGACGGACGCCGGCGGGTCGCGCACGCGGCGTGCGCCGGACACGGCCCGCCTGCTCGGGTTCGCATTGCTGCTCGCCAGCGGCGTGCTGCTCGCCGCTTTCGACACGCCCTTCGAACGCGTCCTGCGCAACGAGACCTTCGACCTCTACCAGCGCCGCCTGCCGCGCGAGCGCAACGCCGATCCCGTGCTCGTCGTCGAGATCGACGATCGCAGCCTGCGCGAGATCGGCCCCTGGCCGTGGCCGCGCGCGCGCATTGCGCAGCTCGTCGAACGGCTGATCGTCGCGCGGCCCGCGGCGATCGCGCTCGACGTGCTGTTCGTCGAGCCCGATCGCTATGCGCCCTCGTCGCTGGTGACGATGCTCGACCTGCCGCCGGCCGCGACGGAGCCGCTGTCCCGCCATCTGCCCGACAGCGACGCGCGACTCGCCGCGGCCATACGCGGCTCGCCGATCGTGCTCGGCGCCGCGGGGGTCGACACCGCGGACGCGCGGCCGATCGTCACGCCGCCGCTGCGGCAGTACGGCGCCGACCCGCGGCCCTTCGTGCCGCACTACCCGGCGCTGCTGTCCAGCCTTCCCGAATTCGTCGCAGCCGCCCGTGGGCAGGCGCTGCTGAACGGCGAGCCCGAGCGCGGCGTGTTCCGCCGCCTGCCGACGCTCGCGACGATCGGCAACGGCATGCTGCTGCCGGGCCTCGCGCTCGAGACCCTGCGCGTCGTCGGCGGCGGCGAGTCGCTGCTGGTCGAGACTGCCGACGACGGGCTGCGGCGCCTCGGCGTCGCGGGCATCGCGATCCCCGTCGATCGCGACGGCGGCTGGTGGCTGCATTTCTCGCACCGCGGCCAGCGTCCGACGCTGTCCGCCGCGGACGTCGTCCGTGGCGCCTTCGATGCCGAGGCGGTCGCCGGTCGCATCGTGCTCGTCGGCTACACCGCGCTGGGCGTGCAGGACGTCGTGTCGACGCCGCTGGGCAGCATGCCCGGGGTCGAGCTGCACGCGGAGGCCATCGAGAACGCGGAGGCGGGCCGCCTGCTGTCGCGGCCGCGCTGGACGACCTGGGCCGAGCTCGGCGCGATGGCCGGGCTGTCGATCGTCGCAATCCTCGGCGCGAGCCTGCTCGGCCCGGGCCGCGCGATCGCGCTGGTGGTCGTCGGCGCGCTGGCCTGGGCCGCGACCTCGATCGGACTGTTCGTCGAGCGTGGTCTCCTCATCGACGCCGTGAATCCGCTCGCCGGCGTCGGGCTCGTGCTGATCGGCGTGCTCGGCAGCACGCTCGCCGAAGCGCAGCACCAGCGCCGCCTTCTGCGCGAGCAGTTGACGCAGAGTCGCGACGCGCAGCTGCGCATGCAGGGCGAGCTCGACACCGCGCGCCGCATCCAGACCGGCATGCTGCCGCGGCCCGACGCGCTGGCCGGCACCCCCGGCCTCGAGCTCGCGGCCTACAGCGAACCGGCGAAGACGGTCGGCGGCGATCTGTACGACTTCGTCCTGGTCTCGCCGCGGCGGCTGTTCTTCGTGATCGGGGACGTGTCGGGCAAGGGCTTGCCGAGCGCGCTGCTGATGGCGCTCGCGAAAGCGCAGATCAAGAGCGCGGCACTGCGCACCGACGGCAATCCCGGCGCCGCGCTGACGGCCGCGAACGAGGCGATCGCACAGGACAATCCCGAGTTCCTGTTCGTCACCGCGGTCGCCGGCTGCGTGGATCTCGACAGCGGTGCGCTCGCCTGTGCGAACGCGGGCCACGACAGCCCGCTGTTCGTCGGCGACGGCCGCCTCGATGCCGCCCCACGCGCGGACGGCCCGCCGCTGTGCACCGTCGACGGCTACGTCTACCCGACTACGATGCTCGAGCTGCCGCGCGGGGTCGCGCTGTGTCTCTACACCGACGGCATCAGCGAGGCGCAGGACGCGAGCGGCGCGTTCTACGGCCGCGAACGCCTGCTCGCCTGCCTCGCCCGCCGCGCGACCGGCACCCGCGCCGCCGATCTGATCGCGAGCATCGAGGGCGACGTGCGTACCCACGCCGCCGGCGCCGAACAGGCCGACGACATGACCCTGCTGGTGGTCGCGCGGATTTGAGCGCGGCTGGGCGTCTGCGTTACCGGAAATGCACTTGAATCTAGCCACGGAGGACACGGAGGGCACGGAGAAGAGAAGAAATTTGATGGGCGTCTCCTCCACGCAGACGCCGACTCGAGTCGCTGCGTTGCGGGTGCTCCCGATCAATCCCTTTTTCTTCCTCCGTGCCCTCCGTGTTCTTCGTGGCTAGATTCGGTGAATTTCAGGAGGCACGAGGCGCGTCTTCGAAATCGAAGCGCAGCCTCAGCACGTTGCGCGAGCCGACGCGCTCGTAGCGTGCGGTGCTGCTCAGATCGTGGACGAGGATGCGGCCGAGCCCGCCGATCGGGCGGCCTTCGAGCGTGCGCGACAGCGCTTCGCGGGCCAGGGCCTCGATCGGGTTGAAGGCGGGCGCGGTGTCCGTGTAGCGCAGCCATACGCCGTCTTCGTCGCCGAGCAATTCGATGCTCGCTTCGGCCTCGCCGCCGTAGCGCGCGGTGTTGACGAACAGCTCCTCGACGACCAGGCACAGGCGCAGCACGAGCTCGCGCGGCAGCCCGAGGACGCGGGCACACTCCTCGACGTGCGCGACGATGGCGTGCAGATCCGCTTCGCGGGTGAGGAAAGTGCGGGCATTCACGGCAGGACGATGGACTCGATGGGCGCACGCTGCGACCGCTGGCTATTATAGGCATCGGCCGCCATCGCCGGAGGTTTACATGCCCGCCGTCTGCCATCCACGCCCGCGACCCCTCGCGTGCGCCCTGAGCCTCGCGCTGTGCGTGTCCGGCGCTGCGGTCCGCGCCGACGAGCCCGCCGGCATCGTCAAGGTCGCGAGCGGCGCGGTCGCGATCGAGCGCGCCGGCGCGCAGCTCGGCGTCAGCGCCGGCACGCCGGTACAGCCCGCAGACATCGTCGTCACCGGCGCGGACGGTCGCTGCGGGATCACCTTCCGCGACAACTCGCTGCTCTCCCTCGGGCCTAACAGCCGCCTCGTCGTCGATACCTTCCGCTTCGATTCGACGACACACGAAGGAGGTTTCGATTCCACGCTGAAACAGGGCAGGCTAGCCGTCGTCTCCGGCAAGCTCGCGAAGCACGGCAAGGATCAGATGAAGATCCGGACGCCGTCGAGCATCCTCGGTGTGCGCGGCACCGAGTTCGTCGTCGAAGCGGCGGCACCGCAGTGAAGACGCGGTTCCTCGTCCTCGGCGTCGTGCTCGTCCTCGGCGGCTGCGCCGCCGGGCCCCAGGATCGCGTCGTGCTCCTGCCGGGCGCGGACGGCCAGGTCGGCCGGATCGCGATCAATCCCGGCGCTGGCGAAACGGTGCTCGGTGCGGCGTGGGCGAGTGCGAGCGTCGACGGCAAGGGCAGGCTCGCGCAGGCGCAATCGAGCGCCGCGCAGGTGAGCCAGGACTTCGGGGCCGCATTGGGCGCGCTGCCGCCGCGTCCGAAATCCTACACGCTGTATTTCGAGCTCGACTCGGATCGGCTGACCGCCGAATCCGCGGCCCAGGCCGAGGCGGTGCTCGCCGAGATCGCCGCGCGTCCCGTCGCCGACGTCATCGTGATCGGCCACACCGATCGCGCCGGCGACCTGGCCTACAACGACGCGCTGTCGCTGCAGCGGGCGGAAGCGCTGCGCGAGCTCCTGATCGCGAAGGGCGGCGATGCCTCACGCATCGGCGTCGCCGGTCGCGGCGAACGCGAACCGCTGGTGCCGACCGCCGACGAGGTGCCCGAGCCGCGCAATCGACGCGCCGAGCTGAGCGTGCGTTGAGATCAACATCGCTCTCCCGTAGCCCGGGTGCAGCGTAGCGGAACCCGGGATCTTCATCGCGCCGATACGCCGGATCCCGGGTTACGCGCTACGCGCTCCACCCGGGCTACGAAGACGAATTTGTTCGGCTGCGCCGAACTCGGCCAGCTCTTCGCGCGTGAACCCGCCTGCCAGGCGCGCTTCGACGTTGAACGGCGGGCGCGGCGGCGACTGGCCGTAGCGCGCACAGAGCGCGCGGAAGCTCGCGGCGGGATCGACGCCGCGCGCGGCACACAGGTGATGGAACCAGCGGTTGCCGATCGCGACGTGGCCGATCTCCTCGCGCAGGATCACGTCGAGTATCGCCGCGGCCTTCGCGTCGCCGGCGGCGATCAGGCGCGCGCGCATGCCGGGCGTCACGTCCAGGCCGCGCGCCTCGAGGATGCGCGGCACCAGCGCCATCCGCGCGAGGCAGTCGTCCGCCGTCTTGTGCGCGGCTTCCCACAGCCCGTCGTGCGCAGGGAAGTCGCCGTAGGCGTGATCGAGCGTCGCGAGATGCGCGCTCAGCAGCGAGAAATGCCTGGCCTCCTCGACCGCGACCCGCCACCAGTCGCGGTAGTAGGCCTCGGGCAGATCGACGAAACGCGCGACGGCGTCGAGCGCGAGATTGATCGCATTGAATTCGATGTGTGCGATCGCATGCAGCAGCGCCGCGCGGCCGGCCGGCGTGCCGGTGCCCCGGCGCGGCACGCCGGCCGGCAGCACGAGCAGGGGCCGCGCGGGCCGGCCGGGCGAGGCGACCGGCGGCAGCCCGCCGGCGGTGTCGACCGGTGTCGCTGCCGCATCGAGCTCACGCACGCAGGCGACTTTCTTGGTCGGATCCGTGAGCAGCAGCGCGGCGCGCGCGACGGCGCGTAGTTCGGCGGGCATCGCTCAGGGCAGGCTCGAGAATGCGTCGGATTGCACCACGCGCACCGGCAACGGCACGTCCAGCGAATCGCGCAGCCAGCTGAAGCTCTGCATGTCCAGCTGCGACAGCCAGTGCGCGCTCGCATCCGTCAGGGCCGGGCCACCGCCCTGCTGCAAGCGCCAGGCATCGGCGGCGAGCGCGATCGCGAAGGCGACGAGATCGGGCTGATCGAGGTGCACCTGGTGCCCGCTCGCGCGCGCCAGCAGATGCGCCGAGGTCGGACTCTGCGCCGCAAGCTCGGACTGCAGATCCATCCACAGCTGCTCCAGCGCGTCGCCGTGCGCGCCTGCCGGCCACACGCGCTTGCCGCGCGTCAGCACCACCAGCGGCATTTCGCGCAGCGGCGGTTCCGCACGCAGCGCCGCCTCGCTCTCGCGCCAGCCGAGGAGCTCATAGGACAGCGTGCGGCGCGGGCGCCAGTTGCGGTACTGGAAGTAAGTGAGCTCGCGCGCGAGGCGCGGCATCGCCGGATGCGGTTTCGGCACGTCGCCGAAGCGCACGAGGCCGTAGCTGCTCGACGGCGCGATGCGCACGCGGTAGGGCGGCGCGAGAAAACGTTCGACCTGCTGGGGGTGAGAAGCGTCGATCAGCACGAGGCCGGCGGTCAGAAAGGGGAAGCGCCGCGCGAAGAGCTGCATCGTGTAGCCGCCGTAGGAATGGCCGACCAGCACGAACGGGCCTTCCTCCCCGGCGTTGGTCAGGAGCAGGTAGAGATCGTTCGCATGCTCCGAGCTCGTGCGCGGATAAGGGCCCATGTCGCTCCAGCCGTAGCCCGCACGATCGTAGACACAGACGCGCGACGGCCCGCCGATCCGGTGCATGACCGCTTCCCATTCGAGCGAGGTGCCGCCGAGGCCGGTGTCGATCACGACGGTCGGGGCGCCGCGGCCGATGCAGTAGAGGTGCATGTTGCGCCCGCCGACGTCGATCAGCCGGCCCGGCGGATCGCCGAGCGGATGCGCAGCGGCCACGGCCGCCCACAGCCACCACGTCGCCAGCGATGCGAGCCACCACCCGTGCCGCATGTCGTCCTCGAAAGCCCAGCCTGCCCAAGGGCGCGCCGGCCTGAGCTTGCGCGACGCCGCGGCATTGTGACATGTTCGCCGCGCCGCCGTTCCCGGCGCGGCGCCCCGTCTTCACTACGGCGGCCGGCCCGCCCCAGATGATCTGGATCCCGACATGCAGACAGCCAGTTCCGACGCCGCGCCCCCGGCGCGTCGCGTCAGCGTGCGGCACCGTGTGGCCGCCGCGATCTACGACACGCTCGCCCTGATCGGGATCTGGTTCGTGATCGCCGGCATCGCCGTCGGCCTCCACCGCGGCGAGGCGGTGCCCGACTACGAGCATGGCTTCCAGCTGGCCCTGCTGCTCGCGGCCTGGGCGTATTTCGCCGGCTGCTGGCACCGCGGCGGGCAGACGCTGGGCATGAAGAGCTGGCGCATCCGCGTCGTCGACCGCGCGAGCGGCACAGCCCTGTCCTGGCGCCGGGCGAGCCTGCGCTTCGGCTTCGGCGTGCTGCACTGGCTGCCGCTCGCCTTCGCCGCCTGGGCCTTCTGGTTCACCCCCGCCCCCCGCGCCCTCGTCCTCGCCGCCGCCGCCCTGCTCGCCTTCGGCTACTGGTGGATCCTCGGCGGCCGCGGCGAAGCGCTGATCGATCGTGCGTCCGGGTCCAGGGTCGAGTTCCGGCGGTGATTGGGGGGAAGAGAATCTAGCCACGGAGGGCACGGAGAAAGGGATTGATGGACGCTTCCGAAACGCCT
>JBFWSI010000079.1:0-10367 GCA_050248455.1 Gammaproteobacteria bacterium
CTTCCTCGACATCACGCCGCTGGGCCGCCAGGAAACCTGGGAGGACTCGCCGCCGGGCTACCCCCAGACGCCGCCGTACCAATGGTGGAACTGGCACGACAACTACGCAGCCGAAACCTCTCCCAAACCGAAATGGGTTGAAGTGTCCGAGGCCGGAGAAGCCGCGTCCCGTAGCCCGGGTGCAGCGTAGCGGAACCCGGGATCTTCGTGCACGGAAGCGCCGGGTCCCGGGTTGCGCGCTACGCGCTCCACCCGGGCTACAAGGGAATTCGCGTGCAGCCGCTCAACCCGTGGCGGCGGTGCGCTCGCGAGCCGCGGCCGTCGCGTAGTGCAGCTCGAAGCCGCGATAGCCGTCGGCGACGATCTCGCTCAGCGCTTCCCGATACGCGCCGAGCCCCGCCATGTAGAACATCACGGTATTCGGCTTCCCCGGGATGTTCGCGCCGAAGATCCAGCTGTCGCCCTTGGCGAACAGCGTCTGCGCGGCGATGTCGGCGCAGGTCGCGGTCCAGCCGCTTTCCGCCGTCGCCGTCGCTTCGATGCTTTGCGCAGTGCGCGCTTCGGTGTATCGCACGCAGTCCGCGATCCACTCCACCTGCGTCTCGATGCTCGGCGGCAGATTCGTGAACGGGCCGTTGGGGCCGAGGATCATGAACAGGTTCGGGAAGCCGGCGGTGCTCATGCCGAGATAGCTGGTCGGCCCGCGCTGCCAGTGCTCGCGAATGGACTTGCCGCCGCGGCCGCGCAAATCGATCTTCACGTAGTTGCCGTCGACGGCGTCGAAGCCGGTCGCGAAGATCAGCACGTCGAGCGGATGCTCGACGCCGTCGCTCGTCACCACGCCGCCCGCCGTGATCTCGCGGATCGGCGTTTCCTTCAGATCGACCAGCGACACGTTCGGCCGGTTGAACGTCGCGTAGTAGCCGCTGTCGCACAGCGGGCGCTTGGCGTAGAGGCCGCGCGGCGTCAGCTTGCGTGCGGTCTCCGGGTCCTCGACGATCTCGGCGATCTTGCCGCGCACGAAATCGGCTGCCGCCTCGTTGGCGTCGGCATCGGTCGCGATGTCGCAGAAGGTGCCGAACATGAAGCGGAAGCCGCCGCCTTCGTCCCAGGCGCGCTGGAACACTGCCCGGCGTTCCTCGGCCGACACGCTCATTGCCGGCACCGTGCTCTCCTCGAAGCCGAAGGCCACCTTGGAGCGCTTGGCGCGGGCCCAGAGCGTGTCGTAATCACGCTTGATCGCAGCGACCTCGTCCGGCGCGACGGTGCCGTTGCCGACGGGCACGCTGTATTGCGGCGTGCGTTGGAACACGGTGAGCTGCGCGACCTGCGGCGCAATCGCGGTGACGACCTGCAGGCCCGTCGAGCCCGTGCCGATCACGCCGACGCGCTTGTTCGCGAGCTCGACCTCGGCCGGCCATGCGCCGGTGTGATAGCGCTCGCCGGCATAGCGCTCGAGGCCCGGGATATCGGGCAGGTTGGTCGCGGACAGGAGTCCCAGCGCGGTGACGAGGTATTTCGCGCTGAACGTCTCGCCGCGATCGGTGCGGAGGCGCCAGCGACCGGCGACTTCGTCGAAGTGCGCGGCCTCGACGCCGGTGTCGAACTGGATGTCGCGCCGCAGATCGTAGCGATCGGCCACGTGCTCGAGATAGGCCAGGATCCGCGGCTGCGAGACATAGCGCGTGCTCCAGTCCCAGTCCTGCAGCAGCGTCTCGTCGAAGGAATAGCAGTAGAGGTGCGTTTCGGTATCCGACAGCGCGCCGGGATAGCGATTCCAGTACCAGGTGCCACCGACGCCGGACGCGCGCTCGAAGGCGCGCACCCTGAGGCCGAGCGCGTCGCGCAGCTTGTGCAGCATGTAGAGCCCGCCGAAACCGGCGCCGACGACGACGGCGTCGAAGTCGGTGGCGACCGCGGCAGGCGCGATCGGCGTGAGGCGTGTCGTGTGCGTCATGGTGTTCTCCCCGCTGGTCGGTGTCATGGTGTGGACCTGCGCAGGAAGGGCAGCAAGCGTGCCAATCGACGATGGACGAAGCGTGCGCGGACGAGGCTCGCACAATCAGTCGCTTGGTCGATGCTGCGTTTGCGGCAAGCGGGTGCCCGCCGGCCGTGGACTGTCCCGGGATCCGTCCGTGTGTATCATCCGACTGTCCCATGAGACAGCGGTGACACATGCCCGAGACCGGCGCGGTCGCGACCGTGGCAGAGCGCTTCGATGGCGCCCGGGTGGCGGAAGCCTGGCAGCGCTTCGTCGCCGGCGAGGCCTTCGACGCGAGCGTTGTCCGCGAGCCCATCCTCGCTTCCTGGCAGCGCTGCCGCAGCCTCGGCGTCGATGCCGCGCGCGTCCGGCCGCCGTCCATCGGCGACGCCGCGCGCGTCGAGGCGCTGCTGCAGGCCCATCGCGAGCTGCTCGCCGCGGCTGCGCATACCTGGGCGCTGCTGTCGCCGACGCTGGGCGCGAGCGACGTCGTGTTCGTCGTCGCCGATGCGCGCGGCATCGTGCTCGACGTGCGCGGCAACCCGGCCCTGGTGGCCGCGGCCGCTACTCGCGGCACGGCACCCGGTTACGACTGGAGCGAAGCCGCGAGCGGCACCAACGCGCTGGGCACGGGCGCAGTCCTCGGCCGTCCGATCATCGTGCATTCCGGCGAGCACTACTGCGCAGCGGGCAAGACCTGGGACTGCGCGGCGGCGCCGGTGCGCGATTTGAGCGACGGCACGCTGCTCGGCTTCGTCGACATCACGAGCATGGGCGGTCTCAGCGATCATCATTCGCTGGCACTCGCGGTGACCGCGGCCCATCAGGTCGAGCATACCTTGCACGCGCAGGAGCTCGCGCGCACGGTGCGACTGCTGCAGTGGTATCGCACGCCGGACATGCCGTGGCAGCATCGCCCGAGCCTGCTCCTCGATCGCAAGGGGCGCGTGATCACGGGCAACGACACGGCGCATGCGATCTGCGACGCGCTGCCGGCGCGGTTCGCACTCGTCGACGGCCGGCCCGTCGCGCCTGACGATGGCTCGACAATCCTGATGGCGACGGCGCCCTATCGGGCGAGTGGCGAGCCGGCGCCGGCCGATCCGTCCGCCTGGTCAGGCGGTGTCGTCACGATCGCCGTCGACGACACGCGCGCCGTCTCCGCTGCCGGCGGCACGCCGCGCACGGCCCGCCGCTTCCATCCGGCCTTCCACGCCATCGCCACGCAGGACGCCGGACTGCTCGAGCTGATGGGCCGCGCCGAGCGCATGGCGCGCGCGAACTCCCCCGTGCTGCTGCACGGCGAGACGGGCACGGGCAAGGAGCTCTTCGCGCGCGCGATCCATCTCTGCTCCGCCGTGTCCGCCGGCCCCTTCGTCGCCGTCAACTGCGGCACGCTGACGAAGGAGCTCGCCGCGAGCGAGCTGCTCGGCTACGAGGCAGGAGCGTTCACGGGGGCGTCGGCCAAGGGGCGCGTCGGCAAGTTCGAGCTGGCGGACGGCGGCAGCCTGTTCCTCGACGAAATCGGCGAGCTGCCGCTCGACGTGCAGGTACAGCTGCTGCGCGTGCTGCAGGATCGGATCGTCGTGCGTCTCGGCGGCAACGTCGAGCGCACGGTGCGCGTGCGCATCGTCGCCGCGAGCCACCGCGATCTCGAGCAGGAAATCGATGCCGGGCGCTTCCGCGCGGATCTCTACTTCCGCCTCAAGGTCTTTACCTTGCGCCTGCCGTCGCTGCGCGAGCGACGCGACGACATCGGCCTGCTCGTCGAGCGCTTCCTGCAGCAGCTGCAGGGCGTCTATGGGCTCGGCGCGAAGACCGCGTCCGCCGAGCTCGTCGATGCGCTCACGCAGCACGACTGGCCGGGCAATGTCCGCGAGCTGCTGGGCCTCGTCGAAAGCCTGTACATCCTGAGCGAAGGCCCCGTGCTGGGCGTGCGTGATCTGCCCGAGGAGTTCCGGCACAGGCGCCGCGAAGCGGGCGTGGTCACGATCGCAGCGGCGAACATGCGGGGCGCGGACGAACGCGCCGCGATCCTGGCCGCGATCGCCGAGGACGGCAGCAACCTGTCACGCGCCGCGCGCCGGCTCGGCATGTCGCGCAGCACGCTGTATCGCAAGCTCGCGCATTACGGGATCGATGGGCGAGGGGGCGTCTGATCGGCTGCAGCGGCGACGCAGCCGCCGATGGCGCGGTCAGCGTCGCTCAGCCCGGCACGCGCCCGGCGTCGTTCCCGCCCGGCCGCAGCGGCAGCAGCAATTGACCGCCCAGATCGTCCGGCATCGGCATGTCGATGCCGTAGCGTCGCGGATAGCGCGCTTCCGGCAGGTAGTGCGTGCCGAACAGGCGGTCGATCCACGGAAACAGCGCGGCGTAGTTCTTGTTCACGTACTCGTCGCCGTCCTTGCTGTGATGCCAGTGATGAAACGCCGGCGTCGTGATCAGCTGCTCGAGCGGACCCAGTCGCACGCGCAGGTTCGAATGGATGAAGAAGCCCCAGCTGGTGTTGAAGATGATGACGAGCGCGAGCACCGCGGCGAGATCGCCGCTCGCGCCCTCCGCGAGCCCGAGCAGGATCAGCACGACCGCCACCAGCGAGCGCGAGAACGCCAGATCGAGCGGATGGGCGCGCGTGTTGACCAGCCAGTCCAGGGTGTCGGGGCTGTGGTGGATGGCATGGAAACGCCACAGGAACGGCACTTCGTGCGACCAGCGATGCGCCCAGTAGTAGACGATCTCGCCGATCACCAGCGTCAGCACCACGCGCAGCGCGAAGGGCAGCGTGCCCAGCCAGGCGTAGAACCCGTCGGGTCCATGCCGATGCATCCACTGCGCGAGGCTCGCGAACGCCACGACGACGAAGGCGGGCACGATGCCGCCGAGGAAGAAGTACGCGAGATCGTCGGCGAAGCCGCGGCGGAACGTCGTTTGTTCATGCAGCGGCCAGCGACGCTCCAGCGGCACCATCAGCGCCATCATCAGCAACAGCCACGCGCTCAGGCCGAGCAGCCGGGTCGGGCAGGTGGTGAGCAGCTGCTGCCATTGGCTCACCACGTCCACGAGCGCCGCTCAACCCGTTCGTTTCTTCGTCACGCGCAGCAGGCCGACGAGCGCCGGCACCAGCAGCCAGCCGGTCGCCGGCAAGGGCACGGGATCCGCGCTCAGGTGCACGCCGTCGAGATTGAGGATCTGCGGCAAGGCGCCGGGCAGATAGGTCGCGACGAACTGCAGGGTCTGCGTGGTGTTGGTCGCGGTGAAGTGCATGACATCGGTGACCCAGGTCGTGTCGGTCAGCGTGCTGAGCCGCGTCTCGTCGCCGAAGCTGACCTGCCACTGGGCGAGGAAATTGGGATTCGTGTGCTCTTCGTTCGACTCGAAAGTCAGCGTGTAGCGGCTGCCGACGACGAGCCCCTCGATCTCCTGCGACAGCCCGCGCGCGTTCTGCCGCGGCGCGAAGGCATCGAGATCCTGGATGCCGAAATAGCTGCCGCCGTCGGCGCTGCGATTGCCGGGATTGAAGGTGTTCCAGAACTCGCCGGACGGATTGAGCAGCGTCCAGTCGGCCGGTTTGCCGGCGACGAACTCCATCGAACCGTTCGACACGAGATCCGGCAGCGTCGCCGCATGCACCGGAAGAGCACAGAGGAGACCGAGGGAAAAGCCGAGCGAGCACCGAGGGAGCACCGTCTTCATCGCACTGCACTCCTGTTGCATGGGGAAGCATCCAATCTGCCGCCGGCCGAGCGGTGACCCGAGCGGCCCGATGCGCGAACGTCGGCGCGCGCCGACGTGTGCCGAAGTCTAGCGCGAGCCCATCGGAAAACGCGGGGATGTTTCTCACTTTGCCGGGCCCTGTCGAGGGCTCGGCATTCGGGCGAGGGCGTCGCGGCGGGGTCATGCGCCTGTGCCGCCGGAGCGCGCTTCCTCTCAGCGCCTGCGCTCTTCGCCGCCTCCGCCCTTGCGCAGGGCGTCGTAGATCGAGAAATTCCACGGCCGGAACGCGATCATGAAGCCGACGTGCTGGCGCGCGGCGGCCGGCACGTTGCGATCGCGGCGCAGGAGATCGCGGAAGGTCACGGCGAGGCGATCGATCGCGGCGAGCAGCTCTTCGCGCGCGCGTTCGCTGAGGAAACCGTGCAGGAACACGCGGGCGCGGCCGGCGACGCGAAAGTCCGCGGTCAGGAATTCATCGGCGATCAGCCGCTCGAAGAACCGTTCGATGGGGCCGCCCGGCCGCCAGCGAAAGCTGTCCGACACCTTGATGCGGTAGCGGTTGTTCGGCAGCAGCTCGATGAAGCGTATCCGGTCGAGCGCGGCGAGGTGGCGGATGCATTCGGTGCGGCTCAGATCGTAGGTCTCGAGGATCTCCTCCATCGACCAGCGGTTCAGCACGCAGGCCGCGACCAGCAGCCGCTTCGGGTCGAGGATCAGCTGCCGCTCCTGGGCCTCGCTCAGCTGATCGAGGCGCTGCTCCTCGCGCTGGTAGTTGTCGATCAGCTCGGCGAGATCGACCTTCAGGATGTCGCAGATCTCGTCGACGCGATCGAGCGTCATCCGGTTCAGCGCGAACATGCGTTTGACCGCGCCTTCGCTCAGGCGCAGCTTGCCCGCGAGGTTTGCGTAGGTCATCCGCCGTGCTCGCATCTCGCGCTTCAGCGCGTCGACCAGTTCCATCGCCTTGGGCATCGTCGACTCCTTCGGTATCGAAAAAATAGACTGTCGGGAAAACGAGGGCTTACTTTGTCTATGGAAGTTTAACTTTCGGGCGCGGTCGCTAGCATCTCCTTCCACTCGAACCCGGGAAGGAGAACGCGATGGAAGCCCTGACCCGCACCGACTGGCACCGCCTGACCGTCTCGCAAGCGCGTCGCTGCGCGCTCGTCCTCGCCGTGCTGACGCTGGTCTTCGCCGCCCGCGTCCTCGCCCAGTTCCTGCAGTTCGTCCATCCCACCGGCAGCTTGCCGTCCTTCGCAGACTTTCACGGCAGCGCGGTGCCCTATGCGTGGCTGCTGCCCGTCCAGCTCGCGGTCGTGCTCGTGATGGCGGGTATCACGATCGCCGTCGCCGAAGGCAGGGTCGCGCCGCGGCCCGCGCGCGGTCGCCAGCTGTTCGCATTCGGCACGCTGTACTGCGCGGTGACACTGTCGCGTCTCGTCGTCGGCTTCGCCGTCGCCGGTGCGCCGCCGTGGTTCCAGGCCTGGTTGCCGGCGGCTTTTCATTTCGTGCTCGCCGGTTTCGTGCTCGCGCTGGCGGCGTTTCACCTGCGACGACTGTGAGCACGGCGAACATGCACCGACCGTCGCGCTGCGTGTGGACGCTGGTCCTGATCGGCAATGCGGGCCTGCTGTGGCAGCTGGCGCGCGGCGCGGGCTTCGAGCTCGCGGCCGCGATCGGCCTGCCCGCCGTGGTGACGGCCGCCGCGGTCTTCTGTCTCGCGCGAGTGTCGCCTCACGAGGGCCCGCAGCCGCCGGCGCCCGATGCACGGCGCGGACCGGCACCGGGCGGACACTGCCGGCGGAGCGGTGACGACGGCGGGCGGGACGCGTCCTCACCGACGCGCTGAGCTGCCGGTCGCTGCCCATCCTCCGCATCGGGCAAATTACCCGGCCCGCGCGGGCAAGGCCCGCTGGCGCGGCGGCACGTGAAGTCGCAGCATGAGCTCCCGTATCGACTGCCGTCGCCGTGCGGCTCAAGTGGAGGATGGAACATGAACCAACCCGTGCGCCTGCCGGACACGCTGCCGGCGAATTTCGATCTCGACGCGGTCCAATGGATGCACCTCGAGGGCGGCCCCGAGTTCGATTATCCGATCGACTACTTCTACGCGGTGGCGAGCGCGGACGTCGCGCAGGGGCGCCTCGAGTTCCTGGTGAAATGGGCGCCGAACGCCTACTGCCACTACCACCGTCATCTCGGCACGACGACGGTGACGATCCTGCAGGGCGAGCAGCACATCTACGAGACGCGGCCGTTCGAGACCGTGCACAAGGTGCGGCAGGCGGGCTTCACCGGTCGCTTGCCCGACGGTGAAGTGCACATGGAACACGGCGGGCCCGAAGGCATGACGATCCTCTTCAGCATCCACGCGCCGGACGGCCGCCTGTTCGATCTCCTCGACAAGGACGGCAACACGCTGCTGACGGTCACCATCGAAGACGCCATCGAACGTCGCCTCGGCAAACCGGCCTGATCGTCCGCGCGCAAGCGCGCGTCGCTGCCCCCGCTGTCTCGCGGCAGCGGGGCTCCCAGCTCCATCCCGATGGCCTCGGCCGAGGCACCCGCCGATTGACTCGCGCCGCGGAATTTCAGCGGCGTCGCCCTGCTGAATTCCCGTTCGATTCGCAAGTTTTTACGCGTTCCCGTCTCGTTCAGTATCCGCGCACGGCACAGGCCCGGGCTTCCTGGTCGGCGTGCCGTTACGGACGAATCGAAGGAGGAGGCGATGCTCGCGCGTGGTTCGATGGCCAGCTATGGTTTGGCACTGCTTTCCGTCGCAGTCGCCATCGCTGTCCGCATCTCGCTGGATCCGCTGTTCGGCGACCGGCTGCCGTTCTCCATCAACTACATCGCGATCACGCTGTCGGCCGCGTATGCGGGTTTTTGGCCCGCCGTCGCGGCGGCGATCGTCAGCATCCCGGCCGGCATGTACTTCGTGCTCGAGCCGCGGGGATCCTTTGCGGTCAACCAGCCCGTTCTCGAATGGGGCCTGGGGCTGTACTTCATCGTCTCGCTGGTCTCGATCCTGATCGTGTGCGGACGGCAGCGCGCCGTCGAACGCGCGGATCAGCGCGAAGAGCTGCTGCGCATCACGCTTGCCAGCATCGGCGACGCCGTCATCACGACCGACGCGGCGGGCGAGGTCACGAGCCTGAACGCGGTCGCCGAGAAGCTCACGGGATGGCGCGCGCACGAAGCCCAGGGCATGCCGCTGTCGACGATCTTCGACATCGTCAACGAGGACACGCGGCAGCCTGTCGCAAACCCCGCGCTGCGGGCGCTCGAAGAGGGCGTGATAGTCGGTCTCGCGAATCATACGATTCTGATCGCCAGAGACGGCCACGAATGCCCGATCGACGACAGCGCCGCGCCGATCCGCGACAAGGCGGGCCGGGTCCTCGGCAGCGTGCTGGTCTTCCGCGACATCACCGAGCGCAAGCGCGACGAGCGGGAAATCCAGCAGGTCGCCGCCGCGCTGGAGGAATCGAACCGGCGCAAGGAGGAGTTCCTCGCGATCCTCGCCCACGAGCTGCGCAATCCGCTCGCGCCGCAGTCGAACGCGGTGGAGCTGCTGAAGAAGACCGTCACGGACAATGCGGTCGCGCACCAGGCGATAGCGATGCTCGAACGCCAGCAGCGCCTGATGGTGCGCCTGATCGACGATCTGATCGATGTCAGCCGGATCAGCCGCAACACGCTGACCTTGAAGCGCGAGCACATCGACCTCGTCGAGACTGCGCGGCTCGCCTGCGATTCCTGCGCGAGCCAGTTCGAGCGCGCGGACGTCGCGCTCCATCCCGAGCTGCCCGCGACGCCACTCTACGTCGACGCCGATCCCGCGCGCATGGCGCAGGTGATCACGAACCTGTTGAACAATGCCTGCAAGTTCACGCCGCCGGGCGGTGAAGTGCATCTCACCGTCGCGGCGCACGACGGCCAGGCCGAAATCACCGTCAGGGACACCGGGATAGGCATCGCGCCGGAGTCGATGTCCTCGATCTTCGAGATGTTCGCGCAGGTCGAAGCCTCGGCGGAGTGGACCGAGCGCGGCCTCGGGATCGGATTGTCGCTGGTCGCGCAGCTGATGGCCCTGCACGGCGGCAGCGTGTCCGCGCACAGCGACGGGCTCGGCGCGGGCAGCAGCTTCGTCGTGCGCCTGCCGCTGTCGGCGACGCAGCGCGCGGCGGCCGAGCAGCGGCCGGTGAAGGACCGCAGCGCCGCCCCCAGGCGGGTGCTGATCGTCGACGACAACGAAGACGCCGCCGACAGCCTCGCGATGCTGCTGTCGCTCGCCGGACACGAGGTGCGCACGGCCTACGACGGCCACCAGGCGCTCGAAGTGGCCGGAGGCTTTGCGCCCGAGCTGATCCTCCTCGACATCGGCCTGCCGCGCATGAACGGCCACGAAGTGTGCCGCGCGCTGCGCGCATCCGCGGCAGGGCGGGACATGGCGATCGTCGCGGTGACGGGCTGGAACCAGCTGCACGACCGCGATCTCTCGTCCGCCGCGGGCTTCGATGCCCACCTCGCGAAACCGATCGACTACGAGCTGCTGACGCGCTGGATGGCAGTGCAGCCGGTCGGGCGCTCGGAGCGACTCACGGCAGGCTGAGCAGCCGCGCCGTACTTTGCCGCCGTCGATGCCGGACGTCGCGCGCATCCGCGCGCG
>JBFWSI010000080.1:0-10246 GCA_050248455.1 Gammaproteobacteria bacterium
GACGGCGGCGTGAAGATCGACAACATCCGCGAGATCGCGGCGGCCGGCGCCGACACCTTCGTCGCGGGCTCGGCGATCTTCAACACGAAGGACTATGCGGCGACGATCGCCGCGCTGCGCGCGGAGATTGCGAAGGCCCGCGCATGACCGGGATCCCGCGTCGCGCGGTGCTGTTCGATCTCGACGGCACGCTGGTCGACAGCGCCCCGGACATCGCGGCCGCCGCCGATCGCGCGCTCGCCGAGTGCGGCGTGCCGGGCCGCGGGCTCGAGCGCATCCGCGCCTACATCGGCGGCGGCGCCGAGCGGCTGATCCACCGCTGCCTGACCGATCGCCTCGACGGCGTTGCCGAGCGCCCGCTGTTCGAAGCCGCACTCGCCGCCTTCTTCCGCCACTACGCGGCAGGCCTGACCGTCAGTACACGGCCCTATCCCGGCGTGCTCGAGACCCTCGACGCACTGCGCGGCCGCGGCTATCTGCTCGGCTGCGTGACGAACAAGCCCGGGCGCTTCACGACGCCGCTGCTCGCGGCGCTGTCGCTCGCCCCCTACTTCGCGATCGTCGTCGCCGGCGACACGCTCGCCGTCAAGAAACCCGATCCCGCACCGTTGCTGTACGCCGCGGACGGGCTCGGCGCGGACGTCGCGACGGCGACGATGGTCGGCGATTCGATGGCGGATCTGAACGCGGCCCGCGCCGCCGGCATGCGCGTGCTGTGCGTGTCCTACGGCTACTCGCCGACCGCGCGGCTCGCCGATCACGCGCCCGACGCGCTGGTCGATCGCATGCCGGAGCTGCTGGCACTGCTGCCGGCCTGAGGGTGCGCGGACCTGCGAGCGCCGCCTCTTGTAGCCCGGGTGGAGCGCAGCGCAACCCGGGATCTGCATCGATTCGTAGCGCCGGATCCCGGGTTACGCGCTGCGCGCTCCACCCGGGCTACGAGCCCGGCCGCTCTTCATAGCCCGAATGAGCGCAGCGAATCCGGAAGCGGCGCGGCATCGAGGCCGGCGCTGCTTCACGCGGTGCGCCGACGGTCCGCTTCGGCGGTGGTCGCGGCGATCAGGCTCTCCAGATACGCCGTCAAGGTCTCGGGATAGCAGCGCTCGCGCGCATAGTGCACGAGGCCGTACAGCGCGTTCAGTTCGCGCTGCAGTTCCGGCAGCGTATCGGTGCGGTCGCGGTCGATCGGCATGGGAGCTCTCCGTCGTCGAGGAGTGAGCCTCCAGCCTGCGCGACAAAGTTTACAGGCCGACGACGGCCCGGCCCGATCTCAACCGAAGGCGCGCGTCACGAGCTCGGTGTCGAGATACTCCGTCAGCGCCTTGATCTTGCCGTGCTCGAAACGATAGACCCAGCAGTAGGTGTTGTTGTACGCGACGCCGCGCTTGGTCATCGCTTCGCCGTGGCCCTGCACGATGACGTAATCGCCGTCCGCGAGCAGATTGTCGACGTGGATGTGGATGTGGCCGTCGACGAGGGCTTCGCGGAAAGGCAGCAGCAGCCCGTCGATCACGGCCTGCTTGCCGCCGAAAGTCTTCGACAGCACCGTGGTGCCGATGATCGTCCACTGCACGTCGTCGGCGAGGCTGTCGAGCAGCGGAGCGCCGTTGCCGAGCGCGAGCTGTTCGAAGTTGTTGCGGACGATGCGCTTGTTGTCGCTAGGCGTGTGATCGCTGGCGCCCATGGGTGCTCCCCGCTCGTGTTCGATTGAAGTGAGGAGAGCGTAAGCGCCGTGCGACCCGCGCACAATCGCGCAGCGCGGCATTCACGAGCGGAACGAGAGAAAAAAATAACGGGGCGGTGGGGAACCGCCCCGGGGCTATTGCCACAGGAGGAGCGCGATGGCGTCGCGCTTTAGGCCAGTGTTACAGGAGAAATCGTTCAGAGCCGTCGGCGTGTATCCCCAGTCGAGTCGATAGGCTGCCTATAATGCTTCAACGTCTTTCGATGAGCTCCGTATGACGCGCATACCGAAAAAACCGCTCGATCGCGACGCCTGGTTGCGCAAGGCACTCGACGTGCTCTTCGCGCTCGGCATCGGCCAGGTCAAGGTCGAGGTGCTGGCCCGCAAACTGAAACTCACGAAAGGGAGCTTCTACTGGCACTTCCGCAACCGCGACGATCTGCTGCGTTCGATGGTCGACTGGTGGCGCGAACAGCAGCTTTCGTTCATCGCACGCCTCGCCGAACGTCAGGTTCCGGACCCGCTCGCGCAGATCCGCGCCGTCATCGATTTCACGCAGCACACGGACGATTCACGTCACGACATCGCGATGCGCGAGTTCGCCCGCTTCAACAAGTGGGCCGCGCTCGCGGTCGCGACGGTCGATCAACAGCGCGTCGACTACCTCACGCGGCTCTTCCGCGCCGCCGAGTTCAGCGAGGAGGAAGCGCTGCTGCGCGCGCGCACGCTGTATTTCTATCAGGTCGGCGAGTACACGACCTCGCTGCAGATCGACCCCGGCCTGCGCGATGCGCTGGCCACGCGTCAATATCGCCTGCTGATCGCCCGTCCGACCGATGTCGCGAGTGAAGTATGAGCCGTCCGCCTTCGCCGACCCGGCCCATACGGCACCGTATACGGGTCCGTACGCTACCGTCTGGACGCGGCTCGATCAAGCGCAGCGTGCGGGACCGATTCCCGTCGTGAGCCTCGCGCATCGGCTTCAGCGGGTTCGCGCCAGGGAGCTGTCGGCCGAACGCCGACGTGGCCGCGCGGCCCTGGCATGCGCGCTGCTGCTCGCGGGACATCCCGCTGCGCCACGCGCGCAGGAGGCCCGGTTCGTGCCGCCCGCGCTGGGCGCCGTGCGCGAATATGCGGGCCGACTCTTCGGCGTCGACTGCGCAAAGTGGACCGTCACGCGCGTCGCCGACGACGGCGCAGCCGGCGCGGAGTGCGCCGGACATAGTCTCAGCCTCGATGCGAGCGGCAATCCGCAGGCCGCGATCGGCGCGGACGGCCGCACGCTGGTCGAGTTCAAGCCGGCCGCGCCGGGCCTGCGCTTTCCGCTCACGGTCGGGGCGCATTGGCGTCAGGGCTATACCGCCTTCACGGCCTTCAACAACCTGGTATGGGACGGCGAGGCGAACTGCCGCGTCGAAGCCTTCGAGCCCGTGCAGGTGCCGGCAGGGCAGTTCGACGCCTTCCGCATCGAGTGCCGGGATCAGTGGAAGGTCGGCCCGAAGTTCGGCTATACGCACGTCACGCGCTGGTATGCGCCGGCCGTCGCGACGGTCGTGCGTCAGATCCATCGCGAGGATCCCGCGCACTGGAACTTCGAGCTCGTCGCGAACGCCGCGGCGCCGCCGGCCGCGCCTCCCCCGCCGGCACCGTCGACGAGGATCGAAGCGCTGCCGACGCCGGGACCGCGGCCCCAGTACGATCCCGCGGCACCGGACATCCTCGATCCCGACGAATACTGAACCTCCGAGCAAAGAGAAGACGATGACCGAACATGACGTCGCCTGCGTCGATCGGGCGCTGGCCTCGCGCCGCTCCGTGCGCGCTTTCCTGCCGACTCCGGTGCCGCGCGCGGCGCTGAAGGAAATCTTCACCGTCGCCGCGCGCAGCGCGTCCGGCACCAATATCCAGCCCTGGCGCGTGCACGTGCTGACGGGCGCGAACAAGGCAGCGCTGTCGGCGAAGGTGCTCGCGGCCTTCGACGCGCCGGACGCGGCGGAGAAATACCGCGGCGAGTTTCCGATCTATCCGAGCGAATGGGTGTCGCCGTTCATCGATCGCCGGCGCAAGGTCGGCTGGGATCTCTATGGCCTGCTCGGCATCGGCAAGGGCGATCGCGAACGCACGCACCGGCAGCACGCGCGCAATTTCACCTTCTTCGATGCGCCGGTCGGCCTGATCTTCACGATCCACCGCTCGCTGGGCTACGCGGCGTGGGTCGACTACGGCATGTTCCTCGGCAACGTGATGACCGCGGCGCGCGCACGCGATCTCCATACCTGTCCGCAGTTCGCCTGGGCGCAGTTCCACACGATCATCGCCGAGCACCTCGCGCTGCCGGCGGAGGAAAAGGTCCTCGTCGGCATGGCGCTCGGCTACGAAGACGCCTCGGCGATCGAGAATACGCTGCGCACGCAGCGCGCACCGCTGTCCGACTGGGTCAGCTTCGATGCCGAGTAGGTCGGGCTGACGCAGGAAGCCCGACATCGGGCGCCGAAGCTCGGATTTCCTGCGTCGGCCCAAGCTACGAAGCTGCATACGAGTTACGGTGCTGCGTTGCGGCGTCCCGACGCCCCTGATCGGAATCAACCGCGCAGCCCGCATAATGCGGCTAGAGTACGGACACCCATTACGACGAGGTTCCCCATGGCGAAGGCAGCGACACAGTCCACCCGCACCGCGTCCCAGGCGGCGCCCTGCGACTACGAAGTCATCGTGATCGGTGCCGGCGTCTCCGGCATCTATCAGCTCAAGCGGCTGGTCGATCGCGGGGTGCGCACGACGGTGCTGGACGTCAACGGCGACGTCGGCGGGACCTGGTACAACAACCGCTATCCCGGCGCGCGCTTCGATTCGGAAAGCTACACCTACGGCTATTCGTTCTCGAAGGAGCTGCTCGAGGAATGGCACTGGCAGGAGCGCTTCTCGCCGCAGCCCGAAACCCTGCGCTATCTGAATCACGTCGTCGACAAGTTCGATCTCCGCAAGCACATGCAGTTCGGCAAGCGCGTCGAGGCCATGCATTTCGACGAAGCAACGAACACCTGGCGCCTGCATCTGCAGGACGGGCGCATGCTCACGGCGCATGTCGTGGTCGCGGGACTCGGGCCGCTGTCGCAACCGACGCTGCCGAAAATCCCGGGCATGACCGACTTCAAGGGCCTTTCCTTCCACACCGCGAACTGGCCGCACGAGCCGCTCGATCTCGCCGGCAAGCGCGTCGGGATCATCGGTACCGGCGCGACCGCGATCCAGATCATTCCCGAAGTCGCGAAGCAGGCGGCGCGCCTGACGGTGTTCCAGCGCCGCGCGAACTGGGCGGCGCCGCTCAACAACGGGCCGATCACGGCCGAGGAAATGGCGTCGATCCGCGCGCGCTACGACGAAATCTTCGCCGCCTGCGCGCGCTCGCCGGCGGCCTTCGAGCACGTCCCGGACAGCCGGCGCTTCAATGACTTGACGCCGGAGCAGCGTCGCGTCTTCTGGGACAAGCTCTACGACGAGCCCGGTTTCGGCATCTGGCTCGCGAATTTCGTCGAGACTTTCACCGACGAAAGGGCCAATGCGGAATTGTCGACCTACATCGCCGAGCGCATCCGCCGGCGCGTGAAGGATCCCGTGCTGGCGGAGAAACTGATCCCCAAGGATCACGGCTTCGGCATCCAGCGCCTGCCGCTGGAGACCAACTACTTCGAGACCTACAACCGCGACAACGTCGAGCTCGTCGATTCGAAGGCGACGCCGATCGAGCGGATCACCGCCACGGGCCTGCGCACGACCGAGCGCGAATTCGAGTTCGACGTAATCGTCTACGCGACGGGCTTCGACGCGTTCACGGGGGCCTACGATCGCATCGACATCCGTGGTATCGGCGGGAAGAAACTTCGCGACAAGTGGGCCGACGGTCCCGTCACTTACCTCGGCATGCTCGTCAGCGGCTTCCCGAACATGGTGATGCTGGGCGGGCCGCAGACGGCGGCGGCCAATTTCCCGCGCGGCTCGGAAGTCGCGATCGACTGGCTCATGCCGCTGTTCGAGCATTTCTGGGCCAGCGGCCATACCCGCTTCGATGCGAAACCCGAGGCCGAGCGGGCCTGGTTCGACGCGGTCAAGGCGAGCTACCAGGGCATGTTGATGAGCAAGGCGCAGAGCTGGATCACGGGCTACAACTCGAATCTCGCAGGCCACGAGTACGGCCACACGCGCTACAACATCTTCGCGACGGGCGGCGCGGAGTACGCGAAGCATCTGCAGGCGGCGGCCGCAGGCGGTTACGGGGGGATCGAGTTCTCGTAGCGCTGGCGCGCATGGCGCTGCCTCCGCGCGCCTTGGCAAGCGGCCTTGCGCGCGCGATCGATGAAAGCCCGGCACGGGACAGCGCCGCGAATGCCGCGAGGATGAAGCCGCTCCCATGAATCCCACGCATGGCCCGCCGGCGGCGGGCGCCGCGCCCGCTCCGCCTGCCCGCCTGCTCCGCAACATCCTCGGCGCCTCGGCCGGCAACTTCGTCGAGTGGTTCGACTGGTTCGCCTACGCGTCCTTCGCGATCTATTTCTCGCGCGCATTCTTTCCGGACGGCGATCAGACCGCGCAGCTGATGAACAGCGCCTTCGTCTTCGCCGGCGGCTTCCTCGTGCGTCCGCTCGGCGCGCTGCTGTTCGGCACCTACGCCGACCGCGCCGGGCGCCGCGCCGCGCTGACGTTGTCCGTCGCGCTGATGTGCGGCGGCGCGCTGCTGATCGCGATCACGCCCACCGGGCTGGGCCCGCTGTCGCCCGCGCTGCTCATCCTCGCGCGGCTGATGCAGGGACTCGCGGTCGGCGGCGAGTACGGCGCTTCGGCGACCTACGTCAGCGAAATGGCGACCCGCCATCGGCGCGGCTTCTGGTCCGGTTTTCTCTATGTCACGCTGATCGGCGGCCAGCTCGCGGCCATGAGCCTGCAGGTGATCCTGCAGCGGAGCTTGAGCGAGGAGGCGATGTACGCCTGGGGCTGGCGCATCCCGTTTGCGATCGGCGCCGCGCTCGCCGTGGTCGTGTTCTGGATCCGTCGCAACATCGAGGAGACGCGTTTCTTCACCGACGAGCACTCGGCCCTCGATACCCGCGGCCGGCCCCATGCGCTGCTCAAGGACTATCCGCGCGAGACCGCCATCGTCTTCACCCTGACCGCGGGCGGCGCCGTCGGCTTCTACACCTTCGCGATCTACATGCAGAAGCTGCTCGTCAACAGCGCCGGCATGCCGAAGGCCGTCGTCGCCGAGATCATGACCGCCGTGCTGGCGACGATGATCTTCTTTCCGCCGCTGGTCGGCTGGATCGCCGATCGCGTCGGCCATAGACGCACGATGCGAGTCGCCTTTGGCGGCAGCGCGTTGTGCGCCGTGCCGGCACTGCAGGCGCTCAGCACCGCGCACGATCCCTGGCTGGTGTACCTGCTGTGCATCGGCGTGCTGTTCCTGCTGTCCGGCTACTACGCGCTCAGCGCGGTGCTGAAAGCAGAGCTCTATCCGACCCACATCCGCGGGCTCGGCGTGTCCCTGCCCTATGCGATCGCGCTCGCGATCTTCGGCGGCAATGCAGAGAGCACGGCGCTCTATCTGAAGCACATCGGGATGGAAACCGCGTATTTCTGGATCGTCGCCGCGCTGTTCGCATGCGCTTTCATCGCCGCGACGCTGATGCCGGATACGCAGCGGGAAGGGAGATTGGGCTGACCGGCGCCCTCTTCGTAGCCCGGGTGCAGCGCGCAGCGCGGAACCCAGGATCGTCGATCACATCACCGCCGTTGGCGGTGTGGCGATTCGCGATGAACTATCGACTTGGCAAACCCGGATTCGCCGTGCTCATCCGGGCTACGGGACCGATGCCGGGCTTCATTCGTCAGCCCGACCGACGAAGACTACGACTGGAAGACCGCTGTGAGATCAGCGGGAAATGAGGAGGCTTCGCGCCGTCCGTCACGATCATGGATCTCGATACGCCGATCGTGGACGCAAATGAGCCAAGCTTCGATCACCCCGGCATTGACATTGACGTACGCCCGCGCCTTCTCGCGCAGCTTCGGCAATGCATTGCTCACCGACGCTATATCGACGCAGATCTCGGGAGCACTCGTGAGCGGCATGTCTTCAGGATGGCTTGCGAGGTATTGCGCAGAACACCACGCGACATCCGGCACGCGGACGCCGATCGATGTGGCGATACCGACATCGGCCATCGTCTGCCCGGCGGTGAGTGCCTGCCGCAGCGCTTCGGCCACGCGCATGGCGGCAAGGCCGTGACGTTCGTCGGCTAGCCCGTCAGCCGCGTCAGCGCCTCGCGATACTTCGCGGCGGTCTTCGCGATGATGTCGGCGGGGAGCTTCGGGCCCGGGGCCTGCTTGTTCCAGTCCAATGTCTCGAGGTAGTCGCGCACGAACTGCTTGTCGAAGGACGGCGGGCTCGTGCCGATCTGGTACTGATCGGCGGGCCAGAAGCGCGAGGAGTCCGGCGTCAGCACTTCGTCGATCAGCACGACGTCGCCGTGGCGATCGAGACCGAACTCGAACTTGGTGTCGGCGATGATGATGCCACGGCCGCGCGCATAGGCGGCCGCTTCCCGGTAGATGCGCAGGGCGAGCTCGCGCACCCTGTGCGCATGCGCGCGGCCGAGCAGCGCCTCGCAGCGCGCGAAGTCGATGTTCTCGTCGTGCGTGCCCTGCTCGGCCTTGGTCGACGGCGTGAACAGCGCCGTCGGCAGCTGCTCGGCCTGGCGCAGGCCGGGCGGCAGCGCGATGCCGCAGACTTCGCCGCGCTGCTGATAGTCCTTCCAACCCGAGCCGATCAGATAGCCGCGCACCACCGCCTCGACCATCAGCGGTTGCAGACGTTTCACCACCATTGCGCGACCTTCCAGCGGCGCGCGTTCGGCGGCCGCCGGCAGCACGTCTTCCAGCGTCAGCGACGACAGGTGATTCGGCACGAGTGCCGCGAAATGCCGGAACCAGAACAGCGACATCGCCTGCAGCACGGCGCCCTTGCCCGGGATCGGATCGGGCAGGACGACGTCGAAAGCGGACAGGCGATCGGTGGTGACGATCAGCAGGTGATCGTCATCGACGGCATAGATGTCGCGCACCTTGCCGCGCGCCAGCAGCGGCAGGCTGGTGACGGTCGATTCGTACAGGGGCGTGTCGGCGGCAGTGGCCATGGTCGCGATCCGGAAGTGAGGTCTTTGGCTCCGATTCTATCAGCCGTCCGATGCGCGGTGCCGTTCCCTGACTTGAATCTAGATAGTCGAGCGCAAATACGCTCCCCTGCGTGTTGATTACCGTCATGCCCGCGCCAGCGCGAATCCACGCCGGACGAGGAGCTCTCCGTCGGGCAATTCTTCTTTTTCCGCGCTGGACGCCGGGGGCGTGCGTGGATGCCCGCTGGCGCGGGCATGACGTCGGAGGTTCTACACGGGCATACGCTGTCGAACCGCCAGTGGAGTGGATTTACGCTCAGCTATATAGCCACGGAGTTAAGAGGAATCGACCTACCCGCTCCGAAGCTCCCGGGCTCACACGGGCGTCAGCGTTTCGGAGGCGGCGATTCAATCAGTCTTCTCCGTGTCCTCCGTGACTAGATTCCGTTGACTCATAACGGCACCGCATCCCGCGCCGGCCGCGCGATGTCCGGCAGATCGCCGGCGTCGCCCATCGCGTGGCTCATCAGCACCCGCTTGGCGAGGTCGAGCCGGTTGGTGACGCTCAGGCCCGCGCTGCGCAGCCGGGCGACGAGCGGATTGGGATGCGCGAACAGCCGGCACAGGCGGTCGGTCGCTTCCAGCATCATCAGGACTTCGGCGCGGCGGCGTCGCTCGTAGCGGCGGAACAGCGCGCGCGGATGGCGCAGCGCGTGGGAGCCGGCGCGCGCAATGCATTCGGCGAGCACCGCGGCGTCGAGCAGACCGACGTTCATGCCCTGGCCCGCGAGCGGGTGCATCAGATGCGCGCTGTCGCCGGCGAGCACGACGCGCTCGGCGCTGTACTGCCGGGCGTGGCGCCAGCGCAGCGGGAAGCGCAGGCGGCGGCTCGTGTGCTCGATCGTGCCGAGCGTGTGCGCGAAGGCCGCGCCGAGCTCGTCGCGAAACGACGCGTCGTCCTCGGCCACGGCGCGCGCCGCCTGCGCGTCCGTCGTCGACCATACCACCGAGCACCACTGCGGGTCCGGCAGCGGCAGGAAGGCGAGCGGCCCGTCGGCGAGGAAGCGCTGGCGCGCGATGCCGTCGTGCGGACGCTCGGTGCGGACGTTGGCGACCACCGCGTGCTGCGTGTATTCACGGACGTCGAGCTCGATGCCGACGAGTGCGCGCAGCGGCGAATCCGCGCCGTCGCAGGCGGCGATGACGCGCGCCTGCAGCCCGCGCCCGCCGTTCAGCTGCAGGTTGACGCCCTCCGGCGCCGGCAGCAGGGATTCGACGAACCCCGTCACCAGCGCGACGCGCGACTGCGCCTGCAACGCCGCGAACAGCCCCTGCAACAGGTTCGACTGCTCGACGATGTAGCCCAGCGTCGCGCGCCCGTTGGCCGCGGCGTCGA
>JBFWSI010000081.1:0-10224 GCA_050248455.1 Gammaproteobacteria bacterium
GGCGCGCCCGCCGACGTCGACGAGATCGCCGCGACGAGCCGCAGGCTCGAGGCCCAGCTGCACGGCGGTGATGCCGCCGGCGCCGCGCCGGGCCCCGCGGCCGCCGTCGCGGCGCCCGCGGTCACGGGCTGGCGCGTGCGCTTCGTCCCCGCGCCGCACCTGTTCCAGACCGGCAACGATCCCGCGCGCCTGCTGCGCGAGCTGATCGCGCTGGGGCCGAGCAAAGTCGAATGCGAGCTCGCGCAGCTGCCCGCGAGCATCGAGGAATTCGATCCCGAGACCTGCTACCTCGCGTGGACCGTCGAGCTCGACAACGACGTGCCCGAATCCGCCGTGCGCGAGGTCTTCGAGTGGGTCGACAACGACGCCGAGATTTCGATCGCGCCGCTTGCGGTCGACGACGCGCCCGCCGCTGACGCTGCGCGCAGTGCGCCGACCGCGGCGCTGGCGGTGGCGCGGGCACCGGAAGATCGCCGCCACGGCGACGACCGCCGCCAGCAGGAGGACCGCCGGCAGGGCGATCGCCGCCAGGCGCCGGCGGCCGGCACCCCGTCGACCTCCTCGATCCGCGTCGACATCGACAAGGTCGACGCGCTGATCAACATGGTCGGCGAGCTCGTGATCACGCAGTCGATGCTGAGCCAGCTCGCTGCCGAATTCGACGTCGCGCTGATCGAGAAGCTGCGCGCCGGCGTCTCCCAGCTCGAGCGCAACACGCGCGAGCTGCAGGAAAGCGTGATGAGCATCCGCATGATGCCGATCAGCTTCTCCTTCAACCGTTTCCCGCGCCTCGTGCGCGATCTGTCGGCGAAGCTCGGCAAGCAGGTCAACCTCAAGATGGCCGGCGAGAACACCGAGCTCGACAAGACCGTGCTCGAGAAAATAGGCGATCCGCTGGTCCACCTCGTGCGCAACGCGCTGGATCACGGCATCGAGCCGCCGGACGTGCGCCTCGCCTGCGGCAAGCCTGCCGCCGGCACGCTGACCCTGCACGCCTACCACGAGGGCAGCAACATCGTCATCGAAATCATCGACGACGGCGCCGGGCTGAACCGCGATCGCATCCTCGCCAAGGCACGCGAGCGCGGCATCGTCGGCGAGCACGATCAGCTGAGCGAGGAGCAGATCTGCGACCTCGTCTTCGCGCCGGGCTTCTCGACCGCCGCCGTCGTCAGCGACGTGTCGGGTCGCGGCGTCGGCATGGACGTGGTCCGTCGCAACATCAAGGACCTCGGCGGCGTCGTCGAAGTGGAATCCATGACCGGTGCGGGCTCGGTGTTCCGCATCCGCCTGCCGCTGACGCTCGCGATCCTCGACGGCCAGCTGGTGCGCGTCGGCAGCGAGGTCTACATCGTGTCGCTGGTCTCGATCATCGAATCGCTGCAGGTCAAGGCCGAAGCCGTCAGCTCGGTGGCCGGCCAGACCGAGCTCTACCGCCTGCGCGACGAATACCTGCCGATCGTGCGGCTCTACGATCTCTTCGACGTCGAGCCCGATTCCGAGAATCTCGGCGACGGCCTGCTCGTGATCGTCGAAGCCGAAGGCCGCAAGGTCGGCCTCTTCGTCGACGACCTGCTCGGCCAGCAGCAGGTCGTCATCAAGAGCCTGCAGACCAATTTCCGGCGCGTCGACGGCATTTCCGGTGCGACGATACTCGGCGACGGCAAGGTCGCGATGATTCTCGACACCGCGGGCCTGATCCAGCTGAGCCGCACGCAGTATCAACCCTCGAAGCTCTGGCGCGCCGAGCGCCGGGTCGCCTGAAGGAAGCGCATCCATGCAAGCCGAAATGTCCCCGCACTCCGCCACCGCCGCCGGCAGCGCCGTCGCCGCCGATGCCGAGCAGTTCCTGACCTTCATGCTGAACGGCGAGGAATACGGCGTCGACATCCTGCGCGTGCAGGAGATCAAGGGCTGGGAGTCCGCGACCGAAATCCCGAACACGCCTGCCTACATCCGCGGCGTGATCAACCTGCGCGGCACCATCGTGCCGGTGATCGACCTGCGCCGGCGTTTCGCAATCGAGCCCATCGAGTACACCAACACGACGGTGATCATCGTCCTGCGCATCCGCACCGGCGACGGCGAGAAGACGATGGGCTTCATCGTCGACGCGGTGTCCGACGTCTACAACGTGACGCCCGAGCAGATGAAGCCGACGCCGGAATTCGGCGGCCAGGTCCGCACGGACTACGTCAAGGGCCTGGCGACCGTCGACGACAAGATGGTGATCCTGCTCGACATCGATCAGCTCGTCGGCAGCGACGTCGCCTTCGGCGACACGGCCCACTGAACCGCGCCGCGCCGGAGCAGGAAGACATGTCCGACACCCAGCCGAAATCGCTGGCGCTGGCCGAAAGCACCCACATCGCGGCCGTCGCCGATCTGCAGGTCGCGCTCGCGAACCTGCTCGAGAGCGCGGACGCGGCCGTCGAGGTCGACTGCAGCGCCGTGAAGAGCATCGATGCCGCGGTGCTGCAGTGCCTGCTGTTCAACCGCCGCGTCGCGGCCGCGAGCGGCAAGCGCCTCGCGCTCGTGCAGGCCAGCGAGGACTTCCGGCGCATCGCCGCCTATGTCGGCCTGGTGGAAGAGCTGCTCGCCGCCTGAGCCCGGGTGCCGGCGGCGCCGCTGCCCGGCCGACGCAAGAACGACACGGAATCGACATGACGGACGCCGCCGAACTGCTGAGCGAACGCGAGTTCGACTTCACGGATCGCCATTTCCAGTTCCTGCGCAAGATGGTCGGCGAGCATGCCGGCATCAACCTCAGCGAAGCCAAGCGCGAGCTCGTCTACGGCCGCATCGCGCGCCGCCTGCGCGCGCTCGGCATGCGAGGCTTCGACGACTACTGCCATCTCCTCGAGGAGGCGCCGGACGGCGAGATCGGCAACTTCATCAACGCGATCACGACCAACCTCACGGCCTTCTTCCGCGAGGAGCATCATTTCGACTTCCTGCGCGAGACGCTGATCCCGGCGTGGCTGAAGCAGGGCGGCCGGCCGCGCGTGCGCATCTGGTCGGCGGGCTGCTCGACGGGGGAGGAGCCCTACAGCCTGGCGATGACGCTGCGCGAGAACGTGCCGGCGAGCGCGCTCGCCGACGTCGCGATACTCGCGACCGACATCGACACCAACGTGCTCGCGCACGCCGCGGCCGGCATCTACGACGCCGCGCGCGTCGAGAACATGCCGCGGGCGCGCCTGCAGCAGTGGTTCAAGCGCGGCCGCGGCGACAACGCCGATCGCGTGCGCGTGGCGCCCGAGCTGCAGCAGCTGATCCGCTTCCGGCAGCTGAACCTGATGCAGGACTGGCCCGTGAAGGGGCCGCTGGATCTCATCGTCTGCCGCAACGTCGTCATCTATTTCGACAAGCCGACGCAGCGCAAGCTGTTCGCCCGCTTCGCCGACAAGCTGGCGCCGCGCGGCTATCTGATCATCGGGCACTCGGAGACGCTGTACAACGTGTCCGAGGACTTCGAGCTCGTGGGCCGCACGATCTACAGAAAGTTGAGCTGATGCGCAGCGCCCTCCTGCCGGATGGCAGCCACCCCCCGCGGGTCCTGCCGGGTTTCGAGCACATCGCGCGGCATTACGACCCGACCCGCCAGATGATGACGGCGAAGATCCTGCCCGGCGAGCTCTATGTGACGACGCAGGACGAGGCGATCGTCACCGTGCTCGGATCCTGCGTGTCGGCCTGCATCTGGGATCGCACGGTCGGCATCGGCGGCATGAACCACTTCATGCTGCCGGCGACCGGCGATGAGACCCGCGTCGCCGACTTCGCCCATGCGAGCGAGGCGGCGCGCTACGGTACCTTCGCGATGGAGGCGCTGATCAACGCCATTCTCAAGTTCGGCGGGCGCCGCGCGGGGCTGCAGATCAAGATCGTCGGCGGCGGTCGCGTGCTGCGCGGTGCGACCGACGTCGGCGCGCGCAACATCGAGTTCGTGCGCGAGTTCATCCGCAACGAAGGGCTGAACGCGATCGGCGAGCACGTCGGCGGCGTGCTGCCGCGCAAGGTGTGGTTCCATCCGCTGTCCGGCCGCGCGCTGGTCAAGGAGCTGAAATCCACCGCGACCACGACGGTGGTCAATCGCGAGGAGCAGTACGCCTCGCAGATCGGTCGGGACAGCAAGGGCGGCGACATCGAATTGTTCTGAGCGGGCGCGCGGCGCCATCGAGCGAGAATTGGCGCACGGCCGCGGGGCGAGAGCGTTGGACGAGGAACGACGGCGGAGTCCGAGGGCGAGACATGCTGCAGAAAGTCAACAGGACGCGCGTGCTGGTGATCGACGATTCGGCGCTGGTGCGCCAGGTGCTGACGAAGATCCTGCAGTCGGATCCCGGCATCGAGGTGGTCGGCGCGGCGTCCGATCCCTACGTCGCGCGCGAGGAGATCAAGCGCCTGAATCCCGACGTGCTGACCCTGGACGTCGAGATGCCGCGCATGGACGGCATCACCTTCCTCGGCAACCTGATGCGCCTGCGGCCGATGCCGGTCGTGATGGTGTCGTCGCTGACCGAGCAGGGCGCGGACGTCACGCTGAACGCCCTCGAGCTCGGCGCGATCGATTTCGTCACCAAGCCGAAGATCGACGTCTCGCACGGCCTCGCCGCCTATGCCGACGAGATCATCGGCAAGGTCAAGGCCGCGTCGCGGGCACGCGTGCGGGCGCGCCAGGACCTCGACAGCACCAGCGGCGCGCGGCGGCCGGTGCAGCCGGTGCTGAAGCAGTACCGCACGACCGACCGCCTGATCGCGATCGGCGCCTCGACGGGCGGCACCGAGGCGCTGCGCGAAGTCCTCGAGGCGATGCCCGCGGACGCGCCGGCGATCGTGATCACGCAGCACATCCCCGAGGCCTTCAGCCAGCCGTTCGCGCGGCGCCTGAACGGCGTATCGGCGATGACGGTGTGCCAGGCGGAGGACGGCCAGCAGATCGTGCAGGGTCACGCCTATGTTGCGCCCGGCAACCGGCACCTGCGCGTGCTCCGCAGCGGCGCCAGGTTCATCTGCCGCCTCGACGACGGTGAGCCCGTCAATCGCCACAAGCCCTCGGTCGACGTCATGTTCACGTCGGTCGCCGAGCAGGTGGGCCGCAATGCGGTCGGCGTGCTGCTGACCGGCATGGGCGCGGACGGCGCGCAGGGCATGCGCCTGATGAAGGACGCCGGCGCGCCGACGATCGCGCAGGACGAGGCGACGAGCGTGGTGTGGGGCATGCCCGGCGAGGCCGTGAAGATCGGCGCCGCCGATCACGTGCTGCCGCTCGATCGCATCGCTGCCCACGGCCTGCAGCTCGCCTCGCGCTGAGCTCGGTGGCCGTCGATGCGCTCGTACGGGATGACGCCCGTGCGCTAAAGAATCCGACACCAGTGACCGATGTCCCCAATCGTGCACCGGGAATCAACACGCGCTGAGAGTATCGAGATGACGAGTTCCTTCCAAGATTCGGCCTGGATGCCGTGGGCGGTGACGCTCGTCGGCGCCGGTGCCGTGCTCGCCGTGCCCGGGCCGGCGTCCGCGCTCGGCGCACTGGCCGCCGCGGCGGCAGCGTGGTCCTGGTCGCGGGCCGCGAGCCGGCAGGCCCTGGCGCGCGCGCGCGCAGACGCCGAGGACGCGCGCGGCCTGCCGGCTGCCGAAGTGCATGCGCTGTTCGAGATCTTCGCCACGGCATTGCGCGAAGCCGTCACCGAGCTGCGCCGCGGCGCCGATCAGGTGCGCGGCATCACGGCGGACGCCGGGCGCGTGCTGAACGATGCCTTTCACGGCCTGGACGCCGATTCCCAGCGCCAGACCAGCCTGATGTCCACGGTGATCGCGGCGCTGTCCGCGGGCCTCGGCAGCGACGCGAAGAAGGACGAGGCCGAGCATAGCGATCTGACCATCGGCGGCCTGGTCGAAACGACCTCCGGCCTGATGCACAACTTCGTGTCGATGTGCGTGACTTCCAGCAAGCACAACATGGACAGCGTATCGCTGATCGACGAGATGGCCGAGAAGATGGATCGCATCTTCGCGCTGCTCGCGAACATCCGCGGCATCGCCGATCAGACCAACCTGCTCGCGCTGAACGCCGCGATCGAGGCCGCGCGGGCCGGCGAGGCCGGTCGCGGTTTCGCGGTCGTCGCCGACGAGGTGCGCAATCTTTCGCACAATTCGAACCAGTTCAACGAGCAGATCCGCCTGCAGGTCGAGGAGGCCAAGGTTGCGATCGATCGCGCCCGCGCCTCGGTCGGGGCGGCGGCGTCGCAGGACATGAGCCTGCTGCTGTCGAGCAAGCACCGCGTCGACATCATGATGCAGCGCCTGCGCGACTTCGAGCGCTACCTGCACTCGCGGCTCGAGGAGACGCAGCAGCTGTCCGAGTCGATAGCCAGCCGCACCGGCGACGCGGTCCGCTCGCTGCAGTTCGAGGACATCGTGCGCCAGCTGATGGAGCACTCGGCGCAGACGGTGCTGCACATCGAGCAATTCATCGACACCTCGAACCAGCAGGTGTCGCGCGCCGGGCGCATCGAGACCGTCGCCATCACGCGCCATCTCTCGGATGCCGCCGACGGCCTGAAGGGCTCGCTGCCGCACAAGCCTGCCGCGCAGTCGGACATGGATTCCGGCGACGTGGAACTATTCTGAGATCGGAGAACCCTCATGGCGATTTCGACCACGCCGTCGGCCGACGGCAAGACGCTCACCATCCGGATCAGCGACCGCTTCGACTTCACCGCGCACACGGCGCTGCGCGCCTCGTATGCGAACGCGAATCCGCGCTACCAGTCCTACGTGCTGGACCTGCGCGAGACGAACTACATGGACAGCTCCGCGCTCGGCATGCTGCTGCAGCTCAAGGAGCACGCGGGCGGCGCGAAGACGGCCGTCCACATCCGCAATGCGAAGCCGGCCATCAAGGACATCCTGTCCGTCGCCAACTTCCAGCAGTTGATGACGATCGACTGATCCCGCGGAGCGTGTCATGGCGGCAGTGCCGAAGTTCGAGGCCGTCGGCGACGAAACACCGCTGACGGCGCTGGTCGTCGACGACGAGGCCGTCAACCGCATCGTGCTCGGCGCGATGCTGCGCGAGCAGGGCTTCATCGTCGTCGAGGCCGACGACGGCCGCCATGCCTGCGAGGTGTGCCGGCAGGCCGCACCCGACATCGTGTTCATGGACATCATGATGCCGGAGATGGACGGCCACGAGGCGACGCGTGCGATCAAGTCGCTGCTGCTGCCGCAGTTCGTGCCGGTGATCTTCCTCACCGCCATTTCCGACGATCACCAGCTCAGGCGCTGCATCGAGGTCGGCGGCGACGATTTCCTCGTCAAGCCCTACAGCCGGACGCTGCTGCGCGCGAAGATCGACGCCGCCCTGCGCTCGCGCGCGATGCATCGCGATCTCGCCGAGCAGCGCGATGCGCTGACGCAGTATCGCGCGCGCCAGCAGCGCGACATGGAGGTCGCGAAGCGCATCCTCGACAACCTCGCGAGCCAGAATCGCCTCGGCGTGCCGAACGTGCGCTACGCGTTGCGCCCGATGGAGACGCTGAACGGCGACGTGATCTTCGCGACGAACCGGCCCACCGGCGAGCAGTGCTTCCTCGTCGGCGACTTCACCGGGCACGGCCTGCCGGCGGCGATCGGCGCGATGATGGCACACGGCATCTTCATGTCGATGGTCGCCAAGGGCTTCGGCATCGAGGACATCGTGCTCGAGCTGAACCGCAAGATGTGCACGCTGCTGCCGGTCGATCGCTTCCTGTCCGCCGCGCTCCTCGAGCTCCATCTCGACACGGGGCTCTTGAAAGTCTGGAACGGCGGCATGCCGGACATCCTGGTGCGCAGCGCCGCGGGCCGCGTGATCACGCGCTATCCCTCGGAGAACGTGCCGATCGGCATCGTCCCGCCGCGCGACTATGCGGCGACGGCGCGCTGCGCGACGCTCGCGCCGGGCGACCAGCTGCTGGTGTATTCGGACGGTCTCATCGAAGCGCACGGGCCGACCGCCGAGCTCTTCGGCAACGCGCGGCTGCAGGCGGTGATGGACACGCCGGGCCCCGCCTTCGAGCGCTTCGACGCGCTACTCGCGAGCCTCGGCCAGCACGTGCAGACGGCGCCGCAGAGCGACGACGTGTCGGTGCTCTACGTGGTCTGCGATCCGGCGCTCGCGCCGCCGGCGGAGGACGACCCGAGCCACGCGACGGTCACGCGCAGACCGGGCACCTGGCGCCTGGAGCTCGATCTCGGCGCCGACGAGCTCAAGGCGTCCGAGCCCGTCGCCACCGTGATGCAGGTCTTCGACACGGTGCAGGGGCTGGGCGCGCTGCGCACGCCGCTGTTCCTGATCCTGACCGAGCTCTTCTCCAATGCGCTCGAGCATGGCCTGCTCGCGCTGGATTCGGCGGTGAAGCATCGACCGAACGGCTTCGCCGAATACTATCAGCAGCGCCAGGAGCGCCTCGAAGGCCTGGGCGAGGCGACGATGTCGATACGCTGCCGCCACGCGCCGTGCGGCGACGGCGGCGCGCTGGAAATCAGGCTCGCGCACAACGGCCGCGGCTTCGATCCGAGCCTGCTGCCCGTGCAGCTCGCGGACAACGGCGAGTTCAAGGGCCGCGGGATCCGGCTCGTGCGCTCGCTGTGCGCCGAGCTCCGCTACGAGGACGACGGACGCATGGCCATCGCCACCTATCTCTGGTCCGATGCCGCCAGTCGCGCCGCGTGAGAGCGCGGCGGTGAACCGGCTCGACGCGACATCGTCGTTCGCGCCCACCGTGGATGCGACGACGCGCCGGATCGCGCTGCCGCTCGTCGCGATCGGCGCGTTGCTGGTGCTGCTCGCGAGCATCGCTTCCGGACAGTTCCTCGACGGCCGCGTGCTCGCCCACGCTGCCGCGCGCGCCGCGACGATCGCCGCGCAGCTCGCGGCCAGCGCGCCCGCTGCGCTTCCCGTGCTCGACGCGGACGCGCAGCTGGCGCTGCTCGATGCCACCGGCACCGAGGTTCTCGGCGCCAGCGAGCCCGCCCTGCGCGGTGCGACGTCGCCTGCGCTCGCCCCCGAGGCGCGCGCCGGCTTCGACGGCCGCTACTGGATCGAGCGCGGCCGGCTGCGCACGGCCCGGGGCGCGGTCGCGCATTACTGGCTGCGACTGGATCTCGCCGCCGAGCTGCACGACGTCGCCGTCCAGCAGCTGATCGTCACCTGCGGCGGCAGCGCCTTCGTCGTCGGTGTCGTGGTGCTGCTGCGCCGACGCCTGCGGCGCGACTGGCTGCCGCGGCTCGATGCGCTCGCCGGCGCGCTGAGCGGCCGGCCGGCCGGCGTCGAATCCGCCGGCGACGAAGGGATCGATGCGCTGATCGATGCTGCGGCCGTGCTCCACGCCGCGCTGGCCGAGAGCCGGTGTCGCGAAGCCGCGCTGCAGGCGGAGGCGAGTCGCCTCGCCCTGCGGGAACGCGCCTGGTTCGAGCGCCTGCCCATCGCGCTGTTGCGCGTGCGCGGCGATGGCGCATTGCTGGACGCGAACGCGGCCGCCGCGCGACTCCTCGCGCTCGAGGGCGAGCTGCCGCCGGCGCTGTCGGCCCTGTTGCCGGGCCTGCGGCCCGCCGCCTGCGAGCTCGGGGTGGAGACAGTGGTGCGGCTGCGCGGCGGCGATCTGCCCGTCAGCGTGCACGCCGTGGCCTGCGGCTCGAACGGCGCCGGCGGCGACGAGGAAACCTGGTGTCTCGTGCTCGAAGATCGGCGCGCCGGCGCGCGCGCGGCAGCGGCGCTCGCCGCGAGCGAGCGTCGTCTCGCAGTGGCGGCAGCGAGCGGCGGCTTCACGGTATGGGAATACGAGGCGACGCGGCCGCTGGAGGCCGCGACGCCCCTGTTCGCGAACTGTCATCCCGAAGACTGCGCCGGCCTGCGCACGGCGCTGGACGAGCACCTCGCCGGGCACAGGCCGCGCGTCGAAGTCGAGTTCCGCGCGACGGACGCCGGCGGCGCATGGCGCTGGTGGCGTGCGCAGGGGGAGGCCGTCGCCGACGACGCGGACGGCCGGGCGCGGCGCGTGCTCGGCGTCCTGCGCGACGTCACGGCCGAAAGGGACGCGCTCGCGGCCCTTGCCCGCACGCGCGACGAAGCGCTGCGCGCGACGAAGGCGAAGTCGCAATTCCTGGCCAACATGAGCCACGAGCTGCGCACGCCGCTGAACGGCGTGCTCGGCATGCTGTCGCTGCTCGAGC
>JBFWSI010000082.1:0-10217 GCA_050248455.1 Gammaproteobacteria bacterium
CCAGGCCGCATAGACGCGGCCGAAGGCGAGCAGCCCGCGCAGCGGCGGCTGCTCGTACCAGCCGTCCTTCCAGTCGGGATCGAGCATCAGCGCGCCCTTCGCGCTGTCGACGAAGAGATAATTGTGCTCGGAGATTTTCGCCGAACAGCAGATCGGCGCGATCGCATCGACCATCTCGGGGTACAGCGCACCCCACTGGTAGGCCTGCATGCCGCCCATCGAGAAGCCGGCGACGAGGCGGATGCGGCGGACGTCGAAGATCTCGGTCAGCAGCCGGTGCTGGCACACGACGTTGTCGTAGAGGCTCAGCAGCGGAAAGCCGCCGCGTCCGTAGGGCGCCGGCGTATTGCTCGGCGACGAGGACAGGCCGTTGCCGAACATGTTCGGCACGATCACGAAATAGCGCGACGGATCGATCGCGCGCCCCGGGGCGTGCATGTAGGCGGTGTCGGCATCCCGTCCGCCGTAGAAGGTCGGCACGACGATCACGTTGTCGCGCGCCGCCGTGAGCTGGCCGTAGGAGCGGTAGACGAGCTTGAGATTGAGCGTGACGCCGGACTGGGTCGTATAGCCCGGAATGTCGAATACCGCGTGCTCGGCCATGCTTTCCTCCTTCGCGCTAGAGTACGAGACTCATTCGGCCGCCTCAGCGACGCGTCGCGATCACCGCGGTACCGCTGGCGCAGACCATCAGCATCTCGTTCAGCGTCTCGTAGTCGAGATCGATGCCGACGATGGCGTTCGCGCCCAGCGCCTGTGCCTGCTCCACCATCTCCTCCAGCGCGACCGCCCGCGCCTGGCTCAGCGCGGACTCGTAGCCGCCTGCGCGGCCGCCGACGATGTCGCGCACGCGAGCGAACAGATCGCGAAAGATGTTCGCGCCGATGATGGCTTCGCTGACGACGACGCCCTTGTACTCGGTGATGTCGTGGCCGTCGAGCTGGCTCGTCGTCGACAGCACGAAGCCGGGTTTGCGGTATTCCTGTGCCATGCGAGTCTCCCTTGGTGCGCCTTCAGTGTGGCATCGACGAAGAGAACAATGCCAGCACCAGCACGCCGGCGAGAATCAGCGCGATGCCGAGCAGCGCCGGCAGATCCAGGGTCTGGCCGTAGAGCCGCCATGCGAACACGAGCACGAGCACCTGCCCGACGCCGGACCAGATCGCATAGGCGATGCCGACCGGGATCGTGCGCAAGGTCAGGCTCAACAGATAGAACGCGGCGACGTAGCCGACGAGCACGAGGGCCGTCGGTCCCGGCACGCGGAAGCCGTCGGCCGCCTTCAGCGCGGTCGTCGCCACCACCTCGCAGACGATCGCGAGCAGCAGGGTCAGATAGGGCACGCCCGGTCACTCCGTGTTCGAGACCGCTCGATTATCGCGAGCGTCGCGTGCGACGGCCAGCGACGAGCCGCGGCGACGGATTTGCCAAGGGCCGCGCTGCCCCGCAAGCTACGCGAGGTATCCACGACCGCCGTGCCCATGTTCCCTGCCCTGCGCCTCTGGTTCGATCGCAACCTGCTGTCCCTCGCGCGCGAGATGCGCTGGTCCTATCTGCCGCCGCTGATGGTCTACGTCGCCGCGGGCGTGTCGGGCTTGACCGGCATCGTCGGCACCTTCTTCATCAAGGAATACCTCGACCTGTCGGCGGCCTTTCTCGCCGCGGTCGGCTTCTGGGCCGGCATTCCGTGGGCGCTGAAGATGCCGATGGGGCATCTGGTCGATCTGATCTGGCGCTGGAAGGAAGGCTTGGTCTTCGTCGGCGCCGGCCTGATCGCATCCAGTCTGCTGATCATGGTGGGGCTCATCGGCGAGCCGACGGCGATGGCCGCCGTGATGCCGGCCGCGAGCTGGTACGTGCTCGCGGCGCTGCTCGCGCCGGTCGGCTACATGATGCAGGACACGGTCGCGGACGCGATGACCGTCGAAGCCGTGCCCCGCATCGACGAGCAGGGTCAGCCGATCGATCCGGCGACGCGGCGGCTGATGAACACCACGATGCAGACGCTGGGGCGCGTCGCGATCATCGGCGGCGGCGTGCTGGTGTCGGCCGCGAACGTCGTGCTCTTCGCCGGCGCCGACGCGCTGCCCCAGGCCGAAAAGGTCGCGATCTACCACGACGTCTACTGTTACGCGCTCACGATCCCCGTCGTCTCCGTCGCCGGCGTGCTGCTCGCGATCGCGATGCGGCGACGGCGCCGCGCCGCGCTCGCCGCGCAGGGTTATGCGGGTGCCGCGCTGCACCTCGCGATCGACGGTCGCCAGGAGGCGACGAAGCCGAACTGGGTCATCCTCGGCGGCAGCCTCGTGTTCGTCGTCATCACGCTCGGCGTGGGTCTCGCGTCGCTGCCCTACGCGCAGGAGCTCATCTTCGCCGGCTCCTTCGCGATCATCTCTTTCCTGATGTGGCGGCTGCTCGGCGAGCTCGACGAGGCGGCGCGGCGCACGCTGCTCGGCACCGCGATCGTGATCTTCGTGTTCCGCGCGCTGCCGGGTACGGGCGCCGGTTCGACCTGGTGGATGATCGACGAGCTCGGCTTCGACCAGTCCTTCATCGCGCGGCTGTCGCTGATCGCGAGCCTGCTGACCCTGATCGGCCTGTTCGCGTTCCGGCGCATGATGGCGGAGCGCTCGATCGCGTGGATCGTCGGCCTGCTGAGCCTGGCCGGCTTCCTGCTCGGCCTGCCGACGCTCGGCATGTACTACGGCCTGCACGAGTGGACCGCCGCCCATACCGGCGGCATCGTCGACGCCCGCTTCATCGCGCTGATCGACACCGCACTCGAATCCCCGCTCGGCCAGATTTCGATGGTGCCGATGCTGGCGTGGATCGCGAACTCGGCGCCGGCCCACCTCAAGGCCACCTACTTCGCGGTGATGGCCTCGTTCACGAACCTCGCCCTGTCCGCCGCCCAACTCGGCACGCGCTGGCTGAACGAGATCTACGTCGTGACGCGTGAGACGCGCGATCCCGTCACGCACGCCGTCGCCGCACCGGCCGACTACAGCCAACTCGGCGCGCTGTTGGTGACGGTGCTCGCGATCGGCCTGCTCGCGCCCTTCGCCGCGATCCTGCTGACGCGCCTCGCGGGCCTGCGCAGCGCGTGAGCGCCGTAGCTTGAGCTGACGACGGAAGCCCGAGCTCGGTGAAGACAGGTTGCGCTGCGCGCATCATTCGCCGCTCAGCGCTTCAGCGCTGCCGTTTCCGCCGCGTGCTTGGCCTGCACCGCCTCGATGGCCTGGCGCTGCGCCTCGACGAGCTCGCCGCGCGCCGCGGCCGCGCGAGCCCGCGCATTCAGCGTCGCCTGTGCCTGGCCCTGGTAGCGCGGCATCACGTATTTCGCGATCAGCTCGTAGCTGCGCCGCGTCGCCTGCGTGTTGGCCCATTCATGGGCCAGCATCAGGTAGGCGCCGAAACCGCCGTTCGACTGCGCGAGCAGCCGATCGATCTGCGCGCAGACGTCGTCCGGCGTGCCGATCGCGCCCATGCCGGACTCGGCGACGTAGTCGATCATCTCGCTGACCTGGTTGCCCGTGACGTTCATGTGCGGCAGGCCGGCGACGCTCTGGAAGTAGCGGAACCAGTGCTCGATGCCGTAGGCGACGTCGGCATAGGCCTGCGCGCGCGTCTCCGCACAGTGCACGAGGCCGACGAGCCGCCATTTCGCGCGGTCGGCGACGGTACCGAACTGCGCGGCGCGCTGTTCCATCACGCTCCAGTGCATGCCGAGCGCGTCGAAGCCCGCGGCCTGCGTCGCGCCCAGCGACAGCAGGCCGACGCCGTGCTTGCCGGCGAGCCGCGGCCCCGACGGACTCGCGACCGCGGCGACGGCGACGTCGAACAGCGGCGAGGAATAGGGCCGCAGGTGCAGGTGCGCGTCGCGCAGCTCCCAGCGCTGGTTCTTGAAGTTCACGGGCTCTTCGCTCGTCAACAGCTGCATCACGAGATCGAAGCCCTGCTCCAGCAGATCGCGCGTCTCGGACTGCGCGATGCCGATCATCGCCGCATCGGTCGGCAGCGAGCCGGGGCCGGCACCGAACATCACGCGACCGCGCGTCAGGTGATCGAGCAGCACCATCCGCTGCGCGATCCACAGCGGATGGTGATAGCCGACGCTGATGACGCCGGTGCCGAGCTTGATGTGGCGCGTGCGCTCGGCCGCCGTCGCGATGAAGATCTCGGGCGAGGCGATGATCTCCATGCCGGCCGAATGGTGCTCCCCGATCCAGGCTTCCTCGTAGCCCAGGGCGTCGAGGTGCTGAATCAGCTCGAGATCGCGCTCGAGGGCGAGCGTCGGGTTCGTGCCCGGGGCGTGGAAGGGCGCGAGAAAGATGCCGAAGCGCATGCGGCCGGTCATGGCGGTTTCCTTTCGGTTGCGGAGTATCGGTCGCGCCGACCATAACACCGCCCTTCCTCGTCCGACCACCCGGCTGCGGCGGCGGCCCCGTCGCGCGGACACTTGCTGTAGTCGGCGGACGACAAATCCTGCCGTCGCGCGTCAGTTTGCGCCGCGCCGTTGCCGCATGCGGCAAGCGCCGGCGCGGCGTCCGCACGGCAAGGAACAAGGTGAACTGCGATGGGCTGCTCATTCGCCGCGCACGCGACTGTGATGCGCGTTGCAGGCGAAGGATCTGCAGCCGTCGCCGGCCGCGGCTGGCATCGCGCTTGCTCGAATCAGGGCAATCGGGTCAACGAGCACACGCCCATGAAACCGCTAGTCCGCCTCGCCGCCACGCTGCTCACGCTGTCGCTGTCCGCGACGACGGCCGTGGCCGCGACGCTGGATCAGACCTTCATGAACGATTTCACGTCGAACGCGCTGTATCTGTGGTCGGACGAACCGGCCAAGCTGCAGCTCGGCGCAGTCAGCTTCGGCAGCAACATGCAGGCCTGGTCCGTGCAGTCGGCGAGCGCCGCGGCGCTGGTGCTGGGCGGTCCCGCCGTCGCTGCCGGCCAGGGCCGCTTCTCGATCCGCTTCGACTACGTCAGCCGGCCGTTCTCGCTGCAGTGGGCGGAAGTGTTCTTCGACGGCGGCCTCAATCACATCCTCGGCGCCGGGACGCTGAGCTACTCGACCAGCGGCTGGGCCGGCACGAACGTCTTCACGCATGCCGCGGACATCCCGCAGCAGTTCACGGCGCAGACCTCGGTGCCGCTGCCGCCCTCCGCCGTGCTGCTGTCCTCGGCGCTCGTGCTCCTGCCGCTGCGCCGACTGCACGGCCGACGCGTACGCGCCTGATCGATTTCCCTCCCTCCGCGAAACGTTCGGCGCCCCTCGGGGCGCCATTTTTTTTGACGAGCGCAGCGAGTTCCGGCGGGCCGTGCTACCTCGAACGCGGATTAATCCAGCCACGGAGGACACAGAGGACACGGAGGAAAGAAAGAATTTGATCTGAAGCACCGGTGGCGCAAGCGCCAGATCGGCACCTGCGTCACCGATGCTTCCGATTTAATCCCTTTTTCTTCTCCGTGCCCCTCTGTGTACTCCGTGGCCAAATTATGAAGAGCGAAACACGCTCCACTCGTGTTCGTTTACCGTCATTCCCGCGCCAGCGGGAATCCACGCCTGAGAACGAGGTCTCCGTCGGGCGATTCATTTTTCCGCGCTGGACGCCGGGGGAGTGCGTGGATGCCCGCTGGCGCGGGCATGACGGAACACGCGCCTACATGGGCCTACGCCATCGCACAGCCAGTGGAGCGTATTGGCGCTCAGCTATATAGATTCAGTACATTTCAGGCAGCACGAACTATGAAACGGCCGCAACCCCCGTCGGGCAGCGCACGCCGGTGCCGCCGAGACCGCAGTAGCCGCCGGGGTCCTTCGCCAGATATTGCTGGTGGTAGTCCTCGGCGTAGTAGAAGGTCGGGGCGGTGAGGATCTCGGTCGTGACGCGGCCGTAGCCCGCGCGCATCAGGGCTTGCTGGTACAGGGTCCTGGCGCGCTCGGCGGCATCACGCTGCATGTCGTCGAAGACGTAGATGCCGGAGCGGTACTGCGTGCCGACGTCGTTGCCCTGGCGCATGCCCTGCGTCGGATCATGGGATTCGAAGAAGACTTCGAGCAGGCGTGCGTAGGGGAGACGACGCGGGTCATAGACCACCAGCACGACCTCGTTGTGACCGGTGAGGCCCGAGCAGACCTCGCGATAGCTCGGGTTCGGCGTGTAGCCGCCCGCGTAGCCGACGGCCGTGGTGTACACGCCGTCCAGCGACCAGAACTTGCGTTCCGCGCCCCAGAAACAGCCGAGGCCGAACATCGCGCGCGCGAGCGGCGCAGGGAAAGGACCTGCGAGCGGCGCGTCGAGCACGAAGTGCCGCGCGGGCACCGGCATCGGCGTGTCGCGGCCCGGCAGGGCCTCCTCGGGGGTAGGCATGCGTTCCTTCTGTTTCGTGCCGAGCATGATGCGCACCTCGCGATCGGTTTGCTCGTTGCACGATGGCCACCGGAACGGGGAAAATCAAGCCGGCGGCGGATTGAGCCGGGAAGGAACGGACAACGCAGGCGCCGGAGTATCCCAAGGAGCGAGTGCCGATGCGCATTGCCATGCTGCTGCTGCTCAGCCTGTTCGGGGCCTCCGCGTGGGCGGCCTGCCCCGCGAGTCTCGATTTCAGCATCCGCCCGCTGCTCGGCAAGGAGCCCGTCCGGCTCTGCGACGCGTATGCGGGCAAGGTCGTCCTCGTCGTCAACACCGCGAGCAAATGCGGCTTCACGCCGCAGTACGAAGGCCTCGAGGCGCTGTACCGCGAGCTCGCGCCGCGCGGCTTCGTGGTGCTCGGCTTCCCGTCGAACGATTTCGGCGGCCAGGAGCCCGGCAGCGAAGCCCAGATCGGCGATTTCTGTCGCTCGACCTACGGCGTGGAGTTCCCGATGTTCGAGAAGACGGTGGTGCACGGCGACGGCGCGCATCCGTTCTACCGGCACCTGATCGCGGAGACGGGCAAGTCGCCGAAATGGAATTTCTACAAGTACCTCATCGATCGAGACGGCAAGGTGGTGCGCGTGTTCAGCAGCATGACGGCGCCGGACTCCGGAAAACTGCGTGACGCCATCGAAGCCCTGCTCTGAACCCGGTTCCACCACACGCCGCGCGCGCCGATGTGCGGCCTTCGCCACCAGCCTGGTGATCCTTCTCTCCTCCGGCGCCGCGCCGCGCGCCGCGGAGGGACGCGACCCGCGCGACAGCGCGACGCTGACCGTAATGTTCGAGAACGACCTGTTCGGCGACAGCGACGAGCAGTACACGAGCGGCTTCCAGCTCGGCTGGATGTCGGGCGACGTCGCGCGCTACCTGGACGCGGATCTGCCGCCCGGCCTCGAGTGGACGAAGCGGCTCGCCGCGCATCTGCCCTTCGTCGACCTGCCGCACAGCCAGCACAACATCGGCCTGTCGCTCGGGCAGAAGGTCTACACGCCCGGCGACACGCAGACGCGCGCCGTGGTACCGGACGATCGGCCCTACGCGGGCTGGCTATACGGCAGCGTCGCCTTCATCAGCAAGACGATGACGCGGCTGGACACGGTGGAACTGCAGGCCGGCATGATCGGCCCGGCCTCGCTCGCCGAGGACGCGCAGAAATTCGTGCACGATCTGCGCGGTTTCGACGTGCCGCAGGGCTGGGACAATCAGCTCGAGAACGAGCCCGGGCTCGCGCTGATCTACGAGCGCCGCGATCGGCCGTGGCGCAGCGAGAACAGCGCGGGCCTGGGCTACGACTTCATCACGCACGGCGGCGGTGCCGTCGGCAACGTCTTCACCTACCTCAATGCCGGCGCCGAGCTGCGCGCGGGCTGGAACCTGCCGGCGGACTTCGGCACCTCGGTGATCAGCCCCGGCGGCGATACCAATGCGCCGACGGCGGTCGGCGATCCCAGGCTTCGCAATACCTCGCCATTCGGCCTGCACGGCTTCGCGGCCGTCACGGGCCGCTTCGTGCTGCGCGACATCTTCCTCGACGGCAATACGTTCGCCGACAGTCACGACGTCGACAAACACTGGCTGGTCGGTGATTTCCTGCTCGGCGCGAGCGTCAGCTTCTGGCGTGCGAAGCTGTCCTACGCCCAGGTCTTCCGCAGCAGAGAGTTCGAAGGCCAGGATCGCGGCCACAATTTCGGTTCGCTGAGCCTGTCGATTACCTTTTGAGCGCGGCCGACGGGGCTGCTATAAAGGGCAGCAGCGCCACGGACAGTCGCCAGAGGATCGAGATGAAGGGCGAAACCGACCGCATCGAAGTGTATTGCGACAGCCACGGCGTGTCGTACTGCTCCACGCGTGAGCGTCTGATCAACGCCGGTCTCGCGACCGCCGACATGTTCCCCGGCCCCAACGAAACCTGGCGCGGCAACGGCCCCTGCCGCGATCCCGACGAACCGCTGTGGTCCGTGCAGCGTGCGCGTCAGGGCCGCTACAAGGTCATCTGGGGTCTCTGCCTCGCGCGCGAGATCGACTGAAGGAAAGCGCTGAACGGGTCCGTCCCGGCCTCGATCGGAATCGGCCATAGCAGGGTTCGGCGCCGTTTGAAGACGGGCTGCGCCCGGCCGCGGAGAACACGAAGGAAAGAGGAAAAGCAGCTTGGGACGCGGCGAGGCCACCACGCCCCGGATTCCGCGCCGCTGCGCGGCCTCCTTCCGGACCCTCCTTCGGACTACGAGAGCGTTTTCTTGTAGCCCGGAAGGAACGCAACGGCCGCGACGTCTCTTTCACGGCGACCTGCATTTTCTTCTCCGTGTTCTCCGTGGCCGCGCGCAGCGCAGATCCCCTCGATGTCCTTCGCGTCGTCGCGCGGATTCAGTCCGGATTCATCCCCGTTCCCTTACCGTGCCGCCGTCGATTTCGATACGGAGACGCGCCATGGCCTTGGCGCTGCTCCATGACGGCAATTGCCCGGCGTTGACCCCGCCGGGCATTTTTTTCGCTTCCCGCACGCCTTTGCGTCATGCCGCCCTGCACGGGTGCGGCAGGCGCGCGCGTCCTCCGCCAAGCCCTTGATGCAACACGCTGGAACAGATGGCACGCGATGTGCCCTCTCGCTTTCGTGCGGGCGAGTCTGAACGCCGCCCACGCACGGGATGAGGCCGGTCGCGCGATCGCGAGGTCGAACGGCCGGCCTCGCTCCGGCCATAACTCCCCTCCTTGCAGGGCGGCACTGCCGCCCTGCTCTTTCCGAGCGCCCCGCGCGAGCGGACGCTCGCACCGACGTCCTGTACCATGCGCGGCGACGCCATCCGTACCCGCCGCCGTGTTCCAACCGCTGCCGCTGTTCCTCGCCGTGCGCTATCTTCGGGTCAAGCGCAAGAATCGTTTCGCGGCCTTCGTCGCGCTCGCCTCGGTCGCCGGCATCGCACTCGGCGTCGCGATCCTGCTGATCGTGCTGTCGGTGATGAACGGCTTCGAGCGCCAGGTCGCTGCCCGCATCCTCGGCATGACCTCGCACGCGACGCTGTTGAGCCGCTACGGGCTGCTGCAGCACTGGCAGGACGTCGCGGCGTCGGCACGACGCGCGCCGGCGGTGACGGGTGTCGCGCCCTTCATCCGCGGCGCCGGCATGCTGAACCATCGCGGCAGGGTGCGCGGGGTGCTGCTCTACGGCGTGCCGACCGCCACCGAGGCCGAAGTGTCGGATCTGCAGCAGTACCTCGGCGCGACGCCGCTGAGCGCGCTGGACGCGCCGGACGACGGCCCCGCGCCGATCGCGCTGGGCGACGTGCTCGCGACGGATCTCGGGCTCACGCCCGGCGACACGGTGACGCTGATCGCCCCGCAGTGGGACGACGCGCAGCAGCTCGGCGTGCCGCGCTACGTGCGGCTGCGCGTCGCCGCGACTTTCCACGCCGGCATGCACGAATTCGACGCGGCCTTCGGCGTCGTGAGCCTGGCCACCGCCGCGCGCGTGTTCGAGCTCGGCGACGCGGTGTCCGGGCTGCGCGTGAAGTTCGACGATGCATCGCAAGCGCCGGCGCTGGCGCAAGTGCTCGCGCAGCAGATCGGCGACGACTACGCGGCGCTGGACTGGACCCAGTTCCACCGCAACTTCTTCCTGGCCCTGAAGTCGCAGAAGCGCATCCTGTTCGTGATCCTGTCGCTGATCGTCGCGGTCGCCGCCTTCAACATCGTGGCGTCGATGGTGATGCTGGTGAAGGAGAAGAACCGCGACATCGCGATCCTGCGCACGATGGGCCTCGCGCCGCGCGGCGTGCTCGCCGCGTTCCTCGTCCAGGG
>JBFWSI010000083.1:0-10209 GCA_050248455.1 Gammaproteobacteria bacterium
TCGGCACACTCGCCGGCGACGCCTTCAAGGGCAAGTGCGTGCTGATCACGGGCTCAGGCAAGGACGGCGGCATCGGGCAGGCACTGGCGCTCGCCGCCGCCGCGAACGGCGCCGAGGTCGTCGGCGTGCACTTCCACAGCAGCTATCGCGACGGCTTCGATCTCGTCGACGCGATCCGTGCCCACGGCGCGAAGGCCTATGCGGTGCAGGCCGACGTCACCAACACGCGCGACCTGTGGGCGTCGCGCCACTACATCATCGAGCAGAACGGCGGGCGCGGGCCCGATCTGGTCATCTGCAACTCCGGCCTCACCGAGAAGGGCTACCGCTTCGGTCGCGCGCTGCCCGAAGTCGAAAACGAGAGCAAGGCCGAACGGCGCGCGCGCGTGCGGCGCGACTTCATCGAGAACCTCGCCGAGTCGAGCCTGGTGATGAACACCAAGATCGACGGTTTCGTCGCGATGACGCACCTGTGGGCGGGGGAAGCGGTCTATCACCAGCAACCGCTGCAGCTGATGTACATCTCCTCGATGCAGGCGATCGAGCCGGGTGTCGCGGTGCCGGGTTATGTCGTTGCCAACTGGGCGGTGCTGAAGCTGCCCGAGGTGCTGAAGGTGAACCTCGGCAAGGCCTCGAACATGGTCAGCGCCGCATGCCTGATGCTGCCCTTCGTGCGCACGGGCATGACGGAGGAGTATGCCGACAATCCGAAGGTCTTCGGACGCTGGCAGCCGCGCATGCTCGAACCCTTCGAGGCCGCGTGCAGCGTCGCGCAGCTGCTGACGCGGCCGGCGGCGGAGCTCAATCTCGGCAACTACAAGCTCTGCGTGTCGGGAACGGCGGAGGAGACGAAGCTGTCCTGGTCGCAGGTCAGGCTCGAGGTCAGCGAGCAGCCGCTCGCCTGGAGCAACGACGAAGCGATCGTGCGCAAGCGCGGCTGAACGTGCCGCACGCACCCGCTGCGCGGCTCGCGCAGGTCCCGCTGTGCGCGGACTTCGCGCCGGCGGCGCGCGAGGCGCTGGCGCAGCTCGGCAGCGTGCACGCGCTGGCGCCGGGCGCGACGCTGATCCGGCAGGGTCGGCCGGCCGATGCCGGCTTCGCGCTGCTCGACGGTGAGCTCGAACTCCGCCGGCGCCTGCCGGGCGGCGGCGAGCTCGATCTCGGCACGCTCACGGCGCCTGCGCTGGTCGGCGAGCTCGGGCTCGTCGCCGCCGAGGTTCCGCGCACCGCGGACGTGCGTGCGCGCGGCGCGGCGACCGTCCTGCGCTGGGATCGCGCGCTCATCACGGCCGCCTGCCGCGTGCACGATGCGACGGCGCTGTCGTTCACGCGCCGCATCGTCGCGCGCATCGCCGAGCTCGATGCGGCGCTGCTCGCGCGCATTGCAGAAGCTGCGAGCGCGTCGCTGCCCGCGCCGGCACGCCCGGCAGCGGCGGATCCGCCCTTCGACCACGCGGCTTTCCTCGCCCTGCTGAAGCCCTGGCAGGACATGGATGCCGCCACGCGCGAGGAAGTCCTCGCCCTCACCGAGATCCGTGAGCTTGCGCCCGGCGCATGCGTGTACGCGGCCGGCACGCCGGTCGACGGCATCGCGCTGGTACTGCGCGGTGCGCTCGAGCTGCGGCCGGCGGACGCGCGCTGCGTCTCGCTGCAGATCCTCGGGCCCGGCGCTTTCGCCGGACTGCCCGCGGCCTTGCTCGGCGCATCGCATACCGTCGGCTGCCATGCGCGTGAACAGAGCGTCGTGCGCTGGCTCGCGAAGGATCGCTTCGATGCGCTCTACTTCGCGCGCGACCGTCTCGGGCTCGCGCTGCGCGACGCCGTGGCGGGCTTCGTCGCCGACACCGCGCTCGTGCTCAGCAACCGCCTCGCCCAGCAGGTGGGATTGCGCCGCGCCCAGGCGCTGCTCGCGCGACAGACGTGAACGCGGGCGACCTCAGCCGCCGAGCACGCGACGCAGCGTCATCTCGTAGCGGAAGGATTCCGGCGGGTGGACGGTGCGTGCGAGCTCGAGCAGGCCGCCGCGTTCGTCGATGAAACGCCGCTCGACGCACATGAGAGGAGCACCGGGCTCGAGAGCGAGATCCTGCGCTTCCTGGCGCGTGGCGGTCGTCATCGAGATGATCTGACGGATCAGCGCGAAGTGACAGCCGTAGCGGCGTTCGAGCACGGCGAACAGCGGCTCCTCCGACGCCTCGATCTCCGCGACCGCCGCCGCGAACTGATCCGGCAACCAGATCTGCGACGAGGCGACGACGGGCCCGTCGGCCTCGCGCCGTCGCGTGGTATGGACGTTCCACCACGGATAGCCGGCCGCACAGCCGAGCATCGCGGCGAGCTCCGCATCGACGATCAGGCGGCGGCTGTCGATCACCTGCCGCGTCGTCGCTGCCGCGTATTGCAGGACGTCCTCGACCGTATCGCAGGCATGCGTGTAGCGCGGCGATACCGAGCTCGCCTGCACGATGGTCCCACGGCCGCGCTGGCTGACGACGAGACCCTTCTCGTACAGCGAGCGCAGCGCCGCGCGTATCGTGTGCCGCGAGACCTCGAACTGCCGCGTCAGCTCCGGCTCGGAAGGCAGCAGATCGCCCGGCTTGTACCGGCCGTTGCGGATCTGCTCGACGAGCTCGGCGGCCACGGCGCCGTACTTGGGGGCGTGGCTGCCGCTGGCCCGGCCGCTGCGTTTGACGGTGCTCGAAGTCATGGCCGCAAATTAGTACAACTTGTACGGACACGTCAAACGAACTCTCATTGCAGATTGGGAAAATCTTCGCTAGTTTCCGCCACGGTATCCGGAGATGTCCGGACAAATCCTCGGCGGCGCCCGAACGCTCGCCACAGCGATCAGGAGGTCATCGTGATGAACGTGAACGCGAATCCGGCATTGCCGGCCCGTGGCGCCCCGCGCTTTCTCTACGACGCCGGCACGGTGGAATGGCACAAGTTCTTCACCCCGGGCACCTACTACCGCATCTTGAACGTCGACCTCGCCGCGCGCAGCGCGGACATGCTGGTCAAGTTCGAACCCCGCAGCCAGTGCATGTATCACCGTCACGCGGCGCGCACGACCACGCTCGTGCTCGAAGGCGAATTGCGCGTGCGCGAGCAGGTCGACGGCGGCGAGATCGTCAAGATCAAGCCGGCCGGCAGCTACTCGATCGGCGGTGAGGCCGAAATCCACATCGAGGGCAGCGGCGATGAACAGGCGGTCATCTTCTTCAGCATGCACAGCAGCACCGACGTGATCTACGAGCTGCTCGACGAGCAGCTGAACCTGCGCCGCGCGGTCACCGTCGCCGATTTCGATCGCGACTGGCGCGAGCACTGGCCGCGCGACACCGCGGCGCGCTGAGCGCTACACGCTTGGCGTAGCCCGGGTGCAGCGTAGCGGAACCCGGGATCTTCGGCGCCGGAAGTGCCGGATCCCGGGTTGCGCGCTGCGCGCTCCACCCGGGCTACGGAACGCCGCGTGAACGACGCGCGAGCGGGTGCTCGTCACAGTCGAATCTCGCTCGCCTCGACGCGCAGGCCGCGCGCGCTGCGCTCCACGCAGAGCAACCCGTATTCCGGCACTTCGATCCACGAGGTGTGATCGGCGGTCAGGGGTTCGGAGGCGATCAGCACGGCGTCCGCCGCGTCTTCGGCGCCGATCATCTGCCATTCGCCGTCGTGAAGACCGAAGTCGCGACCGAGCGTGTACCACAGGCTCAGATAGCGCAGGTTCGCCTCGTTGACGCGAGCGGGATCGTCGGTGCGGTAGCGCCCGTAGTCGAAGCAGTGGCGCACGCCCAGCGCGCGCTCGCCGTCGGCGATGAAGAGATTCGCCGACGAGGAAATAGTGATGCCGGCGGCGCGCCGCGCGCGGGCGACGATCGCGAGCGCATCGAGCACCGCTTGCGACAGCTCGCGTCCATCGTAGGCCTGCGGCACCGGGAGGCGCGACACCACGAGCGCGGCGATCCATTCGCTGTCCGTGGTGCCGGCGATCTGGCGGCGGATGTCCGGCGCGATCTCGCGCGCGATCTCGTCGCGGTAGTCGGCCAGCCGGTACAGATCGCCGTTGTGCGCGAGCGCCAGCGGGCAGCCGGCGAAGGCGAAGGGGTGCGTGTTCTGCAGCGAGATGGTGACCTCCGTGCTGTAGGGCACGCCGCGCACGTGGGCGAGCAGGGCGCTGGCGCGCACCTTCTGCGCGAGCGCCTTCAGGTTGCGATCGAATACCGGCAGGGCGGTGGAGCGATATTCGTAGGGACGTGCCGGATCGGCCGACTCGCGATCCCAGGCCAGCATGCCGAAGCCGGCCAGATTCAGCAGGTGAAGCATGCGTGGATTGAAGGACTGCCGCACCAGCGCGCTGTCGGGCTGGAACAGCAGGTGATCGAGCAGCACCGGCGGGCCTAGATAGAGCAAGGCGCGGCACATCGTGAGGCTTCCTCGTGCGGCGTCGACGGCGACGCGACGCACGCGTACATTGCAGGGATTCCGAATCTCACCCTAGCTCAGGACGCGCGCCATGTCAGAACTCTTTTCCATCGCCGGCAAGATTGCGCTGATCACCGGCGGCTCGCGCGGCATCGGTCGGATGATCGCGCGCGCCTATGTCGCGGCGGGAGCGAAGGTCTATGTCTCCTCGCGCAAGGCCGCGGCCTGCGAGAGCGCAGCCGCCGAGCTGTCCGCGCTGGGCGAGTGCGTCGCGCTGCCGGCCGACGTGTCGAACATGGAGCACATCGCGCGCGTCGGCGACAGCCTGCGCGAACGCGAAGGGCGCCTCGACATCCTCGTCAACAATGCCGGCGCGACCTGGGGCGCGCCCTTCGGTGCCTTTCCGGAGCAGGGCTGGGACAAGGTGATGGATCTGAACGTGAAGGGCCTGTTCTTCCTGACGCAGACGCTGCTTCCGCTGCTGGAAGCCGCCGCGACGCCGGACGATCCCGCGCGCGTGATCAACATCGGCTCGGTCGACGGCCTGCACGCGCCGCTGTTCGAGAACTACTCGTACAGCCCTTCGAAAGCGGCCGTGCATCAGCTGACGCGCATGCTCGCCGCGCCGCTCGCCAGGAAGTCGATCACCGTGAATGCGATCGCACCGGGGCCCTTCGCGACCGACATGATGGCGCCGATGACGGCGAGGATGGGCGATCGCATCGTCGGCGGCGTGCCGCTCGGGCGCATGGGCGGGCAGGACGACATCGGCGGCATCGCGATCTGCCTCGCCGCGCGCGCCGGCGCCTACGTGACGGGTACCGTCATCCCGGTCGACGGCGGCATGTTCGCCGCGAGCTGATCCGAAAACGACGAACCCGCCGAGGCGGGGTTCGCGCGACGGCAGGGCGTGAAGCTCAGCCGCGACGGCGGCCGCGCCAGGCCAGCGCGCCCAGCGCCGAGCCGAGCAGCCACACGCCCGCCGGCAGCGGCACCGGCGTCTGTTCGAAGTCGCCCGAGATCAGCGCCGCACCGACACTGCCTTCCGGCGCCGGCGGCCAGTTGTCCCAGGGGCTCACGTCGCCCAGCGCCTGCCAGTTGAAGAAGTGCGTGTTCGTGCCGTCGAACTCGCTGTCTTCGAAGCCGCCGTTGTCGAGCAACGTGCCGTTGATCGACACGCGGTCCAGCACGAGGCCGGTGCGCACGACGGTGTCGACGGTGTCGACGACGGCGAAGCCGATGTGATGCTCGCCGGCCGTGTCGAAAGTCACGGTGTGCGTGCGGAAATAGGCGCCGTTGTCTTGCGGCAGATGGTGGGGGAACGGGCTGAAGGTGCTGTCGTCGCCGTCTTCGGTGCTCTCGATCGCGTCGCCGCTGTTCGCGAGCGGTGTCAGCACGCCGTCGAGGCTGAAGAAGCCGAAGTCGAGAACGCCATTGTTGGCGAACACTTCCTCGGTGCCGAAAAACCAGTCGAAGCTGAGCGTGTCGCCGGCCTGGACGGAGATCACGCGGCTCATCGCGACGCCGCGCGTCATCACGCCTTCGCGACCACTCTCGTCGACTTCGCCGCTCATCGGATTGATCGCTTCCATCTGCGCGAGAGTGGTGCCGAGGAAGCTCGCCACGTCTTCGACCGGGGCCGAAAGAGCGTGGCTCGCGAACGGAGTCGCCAGCCCTGCGAGCAGCAGCGCGGCATTGACGGCATGCAGATTCATGTGTGTTCCCTTTTTTCCTGGTCTTCCCTGGAGGTCCGTGCAGTGCTGCGGCACCGCAAGCCCGCATTATGGAGAGGAGGCGCGCATGGGCCAATAGCCGCGGGCCGCCCGACTCCCCTTGACTATCTGGTGGATTCCACGCTCGGCGGCCGGGCAGGGTGGGGATACAGGCTCACTGAGACTGCTGGCGACCGCGTTCGAGGACCGCACGGCGCCGCGCCTCGACCGCTGCCGGCGAGACCGCCGCGTTGAATTCCAGCGCGACGCGCGCCTCCAGCGCCATCGCCTCGCCGAAGCTCAGCGCATAGCCCTCGTCGATGACCCGCTTGTAGCTCACGAGCATCGCCGGATCGAGGCTCAGCATGTCCTGCGCGAGCGCGAGACAGGTCGGCAGCAGGGCTTCCGGGGCGACGACGCGATTGACCAGGCCCCAGCGCTCGGCGGTCTCGGCGTCGACGAAATTGCCGGTCAGGCTCATCTCCTTCGCGCGGGCAAGGCCGATCAGGCGCGACAGTTTCTGGCTCAGGCCCCAGGCCGGATGCACGCCGACGCGACCGTGCGTGTCGGCGAAGCGGGCGGCGCTCGAGGCGATCAGCAGATCGCAGCCCAGCGCGAGCTCGAAGCCGCCGGTGACGGCGGCGCCGTTGATCGCGCCGATGATCGGCCCGCGGAAGGCGGCCATCGCCGCGGTCGGATCGTAGGCGGGATCGCGCGGCTGGCCGACGCGCGATTCGCCGCTGCCGAGCTCGCGCAAGTCGATGCCGGCACAGAAGGCGCGACCGGCGCCGGTGAAGACGACGACGCGCGTCTCGCCGTCCTCGTTCAGGGCGCGAAAGGCCGTCGCGATGCGTGCACGCAGCGCGCGATTCAGCGCGTTGAGGCTCGCGGGGCGGTTCAGGGTGACGGTCGCGACGCCGGCGGCGCGCTCGATCAAGAGGATGTCGTCGGTCATGGAGGCTCCGTTCGCTCGGTGAGGCATGCGATCATGCCATGCGAGCCCCCGAGTCCGGACCTTCCCGCGAGCCTCATGAAGCGTGGTGAACCGCGCGCCCCGCGCATCGATCCCGACCCCGACGGCGAACGCCGTCGCGCGGCCCGCGCGCGCCTCGGGTTCGACGACGTCGTCGGCGAGCCGCGGCGGCGCCTGCGTCTCGGCAGGCTGTTCGCGCGCTGCGTGCTGGCCGTGCTGCTCGCGAGCGTCGCGCCGGTCGCCGCGCTGCGCGTCGTAGACCCGCCCTGGAGCGCGCTGATGATCGGCGAAAGGCTGGCCGCGCTGCGCGCCGGCGAGCGCGGATTCACGCTCGAGCGCGAGTGGCGGCCCGCGTCGGCGATCTCGCCGCTGCTCGCGCGCGCCGTCGTCGCCGCCGAGGATCAGCGCTTCCACCGTCACCACGGTTTCGATTTCGCGGCGATCGAGGCAGCGCTCGCGACGCGCGAGGCCGGCGGACCGCTGCGCGGCGCGAGCACGATCACGCAGCAGGTCGCGAAGAACCTGTTCCTGTGGCGCGGCCGACACTGGCTGCGCAAGGGACTCGAAGCCTGGTTCACGATCTGGATCGAGCTGTTGTGGCCGAAGGCCCGCATCCTCGAGGTCTATCTCAACGTCGCGCAGTTCGGGCGCGGTCTCTATGGCGCGGAGGCCGCGAGCAGGCGCTACTTCGGTCGCCCGGCGCGCGAGCTCGATGCCGCGCAGGCGGCGCTGCTCGCGGCCGCGCTGCCGAATCCGCTGCGCTATCGCGTCGATGCGCCGGACGAGCGCATGCGCCGGCGACAGCAGTGGATCCTGCGCCAGATGCGCCTGGCCGGAAGCCTGGCGCGCGCGCCTTGAATCGCAGGCGTCGTCCGTCGACACTGCTGCGACCATGTGAGAAAAGCGAGCGGATCGCGCGAGGAGGGGAGCAAGATGGGTCTCGAAGACAACAAGCAGGTGGTGCGTCGCTTCTGGGACGCGTTCTCGAACAAGCGGCTGCAGGAAGCCTTCGATCTGCTGGCCGACGATGCGACCTGGTGGATCGCCGGCGAGCTGTCGATCTCGGGGACCTACACCAAGGCGAAGTTCGTCGAGCTCGCGAGCGGCATCCTCACCGAGTTTCCCGACGGCGTGCGCGTGACGCCGACGGTGATGACCGCCGAAGACGATCGCGTCGCGATGGAAGCGACTTCCCACGGCGAACGCATCAACGGCCGCGTCTACCAGAACCGCTACCACTTCCAGCACGTGCTCCGCGGCGGCAAGCTGCTCGCGGTGCGCGAATACCTCGACACCGATCACGTGAATCGCATTCTGCTGCTCTGAAGCCGCGCGTTTCGTAGCCCGGGACCGGGCGTTTCCGAGCGCTGAAGATCCCGGGTTCCGCTCCGCTGCACCCGGGCTACGAAGTTATTTCGCGTCGGTCATCGCCGAACGGATCACCTCGGCCAGCGCCGCAAGGCCGCGGGCCGCGTCCTCGGGTGCGGCGTGGCTGAAGTTCAGGCGCAGCCGCCCGCGCACGCGGCCGGGATCGGCGTAGAAGGGCTCACCGGGCATGAAGGCGACGTTGCGCGCGAGCGCCGGGGCGAGCAGCGCGCGCGTATCGATATCGCGCGCGAGCATGAGCCAGAAGAACAGGCCGCCGGTCGGCACGGACCAGTGCGCGAGCTCGCCGAAATGCGTCGTGAGCAGCGCGGCGAAGTCGTCGCGGCGACGGCGGTAGAAGTCGATCAGCGCGGCATGCCGTGCCTCCCGCCGCGGGTCGCGCAGCGCGGCGAGCACCAGGGCCTGGCTCACGCGGTTGCTGTGGAGATCCGCGGCCTGCTTGAGGCGCGTCAGCAGCGGCAGCAGACACGGCGCGCAGGCGAGATAGCCGAGCCGCAATCCCGGCGCGAGCGACTTCGAGAACGAGCCCTGGTAGACCCACGGCGCGTCCGTGCCCACGAGATCCGCGCACAGCGGCCGGCGCTCGCAGGCGCCGTAGACGAGATCGCGATACGGGTCGTCCTCGAACAGCAGGCTGCCGGCGCGCAGGCAGGCCTCGACCAGCGCACGTCGCTCGGCCGCGTCGTAGCAGTAGCCCGTCGGGTTCTGGAAGCTCGGGATCGCGTAGGTCAGCGCGGGGCGCGCCGCGACGAGGCGATCCGGCGCCTGCGCCGAGTACTCGACGAAACGCGCGCCGAAGAAGCGGAATACCTGCAGGGCCGCGAGATAGGTCGGCGCTTCGACCGCGACGGGCGTGCCGGGATCGATGCAGAGCTTGGCGATCAGATCGATGCCCTGCTGCGAGCCCGAGAGGATCAGCACCTGCGAGGCGTTCACGTCGAGTCCGCGTGCCGCGAGCTCGACGGCGACCGCCATGCGCAGCGCGTCGTCGCCTTCGCTCGCCCCGTACTGCAGCGCCTCGCGCGGCACCGCGTCGAGCGCGAAGGCCGGGAAGGTCTCGGCCGCCGGCAGACCGCCGGCGAAAGACACCATGCCGGGGCGGCCGACGACGGCGAGGATTTCCCGGATCGGCGAGGCTTCGAGAGCCTCGACGCGGCTGGACAGGCGGAGCGGGGCTGGCGTCATCGCGGTACGTCAAGTAATTTGACCTTCCGCAAGTTAAGCGAGCTTCCGCAGCTACGTCAAGATGCTTGACCTAAGAGACGAGGCCGTCCTCCGCGCTGCCATCGAGCGCTTCTATTTCGCCTATCGCGAATTCACGGCCGGTGCCGATCGCGTGCTCGCGAGCCGCGGCCTGTCGCGCGTGCATCACCGCATCCTGTATTTCGTCGGTCGCCAGCCCGATTCCTCGGTGAAGGACCTGCTCGCGACGCTCGCGATCACGAAGCAGGCATTGCATGCGCCGCTGCGCCAGCTGATTGAAATGGGGCTGGTCCTGAGCGGCGGCGACGAGGCGGACGGCCGCGTGCGGCGCCTGCGCCTGAGCGGCGAAGGCAGGCGCCTGGAGGCGAAGCTCACGGCGACGCAGACGGCCCTGCTCGCCGCCGCCTTTGCGCAGGCCGGCGACGCCGGCGCGGCGGGTTGGTTCGCGGTGATGGAAGCAGTGGCAGGAAAAGAGCGCACTTCTTCGTAGCCCGGGTGGAGCGCGCAGCGCGC
>JBFWSI010000084.1:0-10181 GCA_050248455.1 Gammaproteobacteria bacterium
GACGCGGAGGCTTACGCCGGCCTGCAGGCAGAGGTCGCGGCGCAAATCGCCGATGCGGTCGCATTCGCCCGCGCGAGCCCATACCCCGCGCCGCACGAAGCCTTCGAGGATCTGTGGGCATGAACAAGACTGCGATGTTCGACGATCGCCTGTTTCGTCCCGGCGCGGCGGCCGCGGCCGACGAGCGCGAGCGGCCGAGCTTTCGTGCCGCACTCAACGCAGCGATGCGCGAGGAGATGCGGCGTGATCCGACGGTCTTCCAGATGGGAGAGGACATCGCGCTCGCCTCGCCCTTCGGCGTCACCAGCGGGCTCGCCGCGGAGTTCGGGCTCGAGCGCATCCGCGATGCGCCCTGTTCGGAAGTCGCGGTGCTCGGCGCTGCAGTAGGTGCGGCGATCGGCGGCATGCGCCCGATCGTCGAGCTCCAGTTCGGCGACTTCCTGTCCGTTGCCGTCGATCAGCTCACGCACCAGGCCGCGATGTTGCGCTACCTCAGCGGCGGGCAGTTGAAGGTTCCTCTGGTGCTGCGCCTGCCCTGCGGCGCGGGCCAGGGTGCGGGCTCGCAGCATTCGCAGTCGCTGTACTCGTGGTTCGTGCACGCGCCCGGCATCAAGGTCGTGCTGCCGGCGACGGCGCTGGACGCGAAAGGCCTGATGAAGACCGCGATCCGCGACGACAACCCCGTGCTGGTGTTCGAGCACAAGCAGCTGTATCGCAGCCGCTGGCCGGTGCCGTCCGAATATGCCGATCCCGACTTCACGATTCCGTTCGGCCGGGCCGCGATACGCCGGGCGGGCCGCGACGTCACGGTCGTCGCGACGCTGACCCTGCTGCACCACGCGCTCGCGGTCGCCGACGCGCTGGCGGACGAAGGGATTTCGGTCGAAGTGATCGATCCGCGCACGCTCGTGCCTTTCGATGCACAGACCGTCGTCGACTCGGTGCGCCGCACCGGGCGCCTGCTGGTCGTCGACGAAGCCTATCTGCCCTGCGGCATCCAGGCCGAGGTGATCGCGCTCGTCGTCGAACGTGCCTTCGACGCGCTGAAGACGGCGCCGCGGCGGCTCGGCAATCCGGGCGTGCCCGTGCCTTTCGCGCCGCCGCTGGAAGCCGCGGTCATCCCGGACGGACGCAGGATCGCGGAGGCCATCCGGGCCTTGATGAACGGGTAGCCTGGCGCGCGCCGCGACGCGCGTCGAAGGCCCGGCACCCGTGCCGAAAGCAGCCGAGTGCCGGTGCCGCTCGGAGACGCGCGCGATCAGCGCGCGCGTTCCAGCACGATGACGGGGATTTCGCGCTCGGTCTTGGCCTGGTAGGCGGTGAACGGCGGATACATCGCGGCCATCTGATCCCAGACGCGCCTGCGTTCCTCGCCTTCGAGCTGGCGCCAGCGCGCTTCGAACGCGTCGTCGGCGACTTTCACGCCGACCGTGCGCTGCGCGCGCAGGTTGTGGTACCAGCCGGGGTGCTTGGGCGCGCCGCCCTTGGAGGCGATGATGGCATAGCCGCCCGGCACTTCGCCGTAGAGCAGCGGCATCAGGGAGTCCTCGCCGGACTTGCGGCCGCGCGTCGTCAGCAGCAGGGTCGGCAGCGGCCCCGGCCCGCCGGCGAAGCTCGAATCCCACAGATGGGCACTGGCCCCGTCCGCCAGGTATTTCGCCCGATGCTCGGCAATCCAGCCGCGTTCGCTGGCTTCCTTGATGGGATCACTCATCGCTGCTCCTCTCCTCGTCGTTGATGTCGAACGGCCATGCTAGCAGGGAGACGGGCCCGACGGGCGAGCGGCCGGCCCGGCCCGAGCACACGGTGCAGGCGATGACAGGGCGCCCCCCGCTGCGGGACTTCCGCGCTTGCTCGTCGATTGCCGACTCCGCCTGACACGCGACGGGCACGAGGGATGCTACCTGCAGCCGCCGGGAACCGTCAGCATGCAGGCTATTCATTGACGGAGTACGCGACGATGGAGCGCTTCAAAGTGCTGGCAAAGACCGGTCACATCGCCCTGCTGCAGGTCCGCTTCGACAGCGAGTTCGAGCTCAAGCGGTTCTGCGAACGTTTGCCCTGCGTCAAGCACGTCGATCAGCACGACGGCGTGACCGTGCTCAGCGCGGACGACGAGGACGTGGATTTCAGCGCCCCTTCGCACGGCGCCGCCCTTGCGGCGTGCCTGATCGCGCCGGAATTCCAGGACACGCCCTGACTTGGCGTTGAACCCTTCGTTCGCGCGCTGGCGCTCACCGCCCCGGCGCAGACTGCGCGCCGTCCCGCAGACCGCTCACCGCGGTCGTTGAAGCCGTCGCCGGGCCGACTCAGAATCCGGCCCAGGCGACTTTCATAAGAATCGACCCGTCGCCGGTCGAGCGAGGGGGCGGGTGCGTGCCGCGGCGCGCGTCCGGCGGGGCATGCAGCAGAGCAGGCGACCACTCGAGTCACGCGGCAGTGCGTGGGCCCGTGCGCTCACCTCGCTGCTGCTGAAGACACGCATCACGCCCGACCAGATTTCGCTGGCCGGCATCGGTTTCGCGCTCCTCGGCAGTCTCGCCGTCCTTGCCGCGCCGAGGCAGCCCTGGCTGTTCGTCGCCGCCGCGCTAGGCATCCAGCTACGCCTGCTGTGCAATCTGCTCGACGGGCTCGTCGCGGTCGAAGGCGGCCGCCGTTCCGCGCAGGGCGCGCTGTACAACGAGCTGCCTGATCGACTCGAGGACAGCGTGCTGCTCGTCGCCTTCGGGCAGGCGGCAGGACTGCTGTGGCTGGGCCTGCTCAGCGCGCTGCTCGCCGCGATCACTGCCTACGTTCGCGTGCTCGGCGGCACGCTCGGCTTTGCCCAGGACTTCGGCGGCCCGATGGCGAAACCGCACCGCATGGCCGCCCTGACCGCGATCTCGCTGCTCGCCTGCATCGAAGCTCATTGGTGGGGCAGCACGCAGGTGCTGGTCCTCGGTCTCGGCCTCGTCGCACTCGGCACGGCCTGGACGATCGTCCGCCGCACGCGGCAGCTCGCGCGACGGCTGGGCGCGCAGGACGGCACTCGGCCATGACCCGCTGGCTCCTGCTCGGCCTCACGCGCTTCCTCGTCGGCGGCCAGGGGCTGTGGCTGGGTTGCGCGCCCGAGGCTCGCCAGCGCATCTATTTCGCGAACCACACGAGTCATCTCGACACCGTGCTGATGTGGGCGGCGCTGCCGTCCGCGCTGCGCACCCGCACGCATCCGGTCGCCGCCGCGGACTACTGGGGCAAGGGTGCGCTGCGCCGTCACGTCGCGCTCGGCGTGCTCGGCGCGGTGCTGATCGATCGCAGCGGCAGCGCGCCGACGCCCGGCGGGCCGCTCGCGCCCTTGCAGGCGGCGCTCGCGGCCGGCGACTCCCTGATCCTCTTTCCCGAAGGCACGCGCGGCACGGAACGCCTGCCGCAGGCCTTCAAGTCCGGGCTGTACCACCTCGCGCGCGAGTTCCCGGACGTCGAGCTGATCCCGGTCTATCTCGACAACCTGCGCCAGGCGCTGCCGAAGGGCAGCCTGCTGCCGGTGCCGATCAGCTGCGTCGCGCGTTTCGGCGCGCCGCTGCCGCGGGTCGCCGACGAAGACAAGGCAGGTTTCCTCGCCCGCGCACGCGATGCCGTGATCGCGCTGTCCTGATACGGAGGCTCGCATGCAAGACACGATGAGGTGGCTCTTCGGCGGCGTCGCGCTGCTGCTCGTCCTCGCCTCGATCGTCGGCATGCTGCTGTCGCGACGCGTGAGCAGCGACGCCGGACGCGAGACCGTCGCGAACCTCAATGCGCGGATCAAGGCCTGGTGGGCAATGGTCGCGCTGTTCGGGCTCGCCTTCGCCTTCGGCAAGACGGTGACGCTGGTGATGTTCGCGCTGATTTCGTTCTACTGCCTGCGCGAGTACCTGTCGCTGACGCCGGCGCGCCCGTCCGACCACGGCGCGATCGCCGCGGCCTTCTACCTGTTCCTTCCGCTGCAGTACTTCCTCGTCGGCATCGAATGGGTGTCGATGCTGACGATCGCGATCCCGGTCTACGCCTTCCTGCTGCTGCCGGTGCTGTCGGTGCTGCGCGGCGAGACGGACGAATTCCTCGGCCGCAGCGCGCGCATCCAGTGGGGCCTGATGCTGACCGTGTTCTGCATCAGCCACGCGCCGGCGCTGCTGATCCTGCACTTCCCGGATTACGACAGCGCCTTCCTGCTGTTCTACCTCGTGACCGTCGTCCAGCTCAGCGACGTGCTGCAGTACGTGTTCGGCAAGCTCTACGGCAGGCATCGGATCGCGCCGGGTGTCAGCCCGTCGAAGACCGTCGAAGGTTTCGTAGGCGGCGGGCTCGCGGCGACGGCGGTCGGCACGCTGCTGTGGTGGATCACGCCCTTCGGCATCCTGCAGGCCGCCGCGCTGTCCTTCGTCATCGTGGTCACGGGCTTTCTCGGCGGCCTCGTGCTGTCGGCCGTCAAGCGCTCGCTGGGGGCGAAGGACTGGGGCACGATGATCGCCGGTCACGGCGGCGCGCTCGATCGCATGGACTCGGTGACCTTCGCCGCGCCCGTGTTCTTCCATTTCGTGCGCTATTTCTACACCTGAAGCGGGCCCGATGCTGTGGCTCGTCGCGGCGCGGTGCTCGTCGCGCTGCCCGCGCTCGATACGGTGCTGCTGACACAGTCGTCGCGCGCGACGCTGGCCTACGCGGCGGCATTGCTGCTGCTCGCATGCGGCCGGCCGAGCTTTTACGGCTCGTACTTCACGGCGCGATGACAAGCTGATGTAGGACATCGCGCGACGAATGGCGCACCGCCACGCCATCCATCGCTGGAGACCGAGTCAGCGATGCCCTTCTCTCACATGCGCGATGCCCATGTCCGACTTCGGGCACCGGCGAGAGCGTCTATACCTTCGTCCGCCCCTCGTGCGGCGTGGCCGCCGACCTGCCCCTGCGACGACTCGCTATCGTCGCGCAGCGGTCGACCTGCGCCGCGTGGGGACGATGCTCCGGACGACATCAATTCAACATTCAAGGAGAAGAAGAATGGGCTACAAAAAAGTGACGGCATTGGCCGGCGCTGGTGCACTGCTCGCGATGAGCGCGTCAGGCGCATTCGCGCTGAGCGCCAACTACGGCAATGCCGCGACGATCGACGGTGACGAAGACGCAATCGCGAACTTCAATCTCTACGACATGGCGGTCGGTGCCACGCTGATCCGGGCCGCGGCGACCAACACCGGGGATGCGGGAAACCCGGTAGTCGGCGATCGGTTTACGGGCTACTACCAGTCTTACGTGACCTCGCATCAGCTCGGCGGCCTGGTGCAGGATGCGCCCGGGCTCAACACCTCGGGTATCGGCGGCGGTTATGAGATCACGGTCGTTGCTCAATTCGAAGAAGAAGTCTCCTCGGTCGGGCCGGGCGGCTATACCTCGACGATCACGGGCGGCACGGCCACGATGTACTTCGACACGACGCCGGACTTGGACTTCACGACCGATTCGGGCTTCACCGATGGCGATGTCCTGCTGACCGGCTCCATCGTGTCCGGCGGTGCGGTGTCGGCGCCGAGCCTGTTCAGCGGCTTTGCGCAGATCGACATCGTCGTCGACAGCCACAACAGCGATGTCTTCGATCCCGACATCGCGGCTGCGCAGGGCATCTTCACGCTGGACCTGCGAAGCAACGTCGTCGTCGGCCTCTCCTCGGTCGGCGGCAACGCGGTACAGCCGGGTGATCTGGTGCTCGGTGCGGACGGCAATCTGCAGGTGCAGCCCGTGCCGCTGCCGGCGACCGCCTGGCTGCTCGGTAGCGCGATCGTCGGCATGGCGACGCTGCGCCGGCGCAACAACGCCGCCTGAGCCGAAAGGCGCAGAGCAGCGTTCCAATGAAACGCCCATCCGCCGTACGGCGGATGGGCGTTGCCGTGTTTGCAACCCGGAGGAAACGCAGCGGGATCCGCCGTCGGGCCGTGCGACGTTTTCCCGGATTCCGCGGCGCTGCGCGCCGCTCCTTCCGGGCTACGGGAGGTGGGGCGCCTTTATCCAGCGCGCGATCAGGGCTGCGATCTCTGCTTCGTCCAGCGACGGCGGTGCGAGTGGAAACCACAGCAGCGCGCGGCTGCGGATCAGTTGCGCGATCTTCGCCGGCGAGTAGCCGCCGTTCTCGTCCAGGCAGGCTGCCTGTTCCTTGGTCACGAGCATCAGCGCGGCGCCGAGCAGCGTCTCGCGTTCCTGCGCGCGCAGCACTTCGACCTCGGCCACCGCCGCGTCGTCCGCCGATGCCTGCGGCAATACGCTAGAGACGAAACCGAGCAGGCGCGACAGCGCCTGCGGCAGCCGCAGACCATGGGACTGTGCCCAGCGACGGACCGCGAGCGGCGCCACGCTCGCCTCGGTGTCGACGCCGAGATCCCGCGCGAGCGCGCGTACGAGCTCGTCGGCGAGCGCTTCGCGCCCGGTCGCCTCGAGTTGCGCGGCCCAGGTCGACGGATCGTGACCGACGACGAGCGGCAGCGCCTCGCGCCGCAACTGCCAGCCATCGCGGCGCGCCCAGGCCTCGTAGCGCTGCTGCGTGCCGGGATCGGTGGCGTGGACGTCGGCGTCGCCGCGCAGGCTTTCGACCGCACGCACGAGGGAGGAAGAAGACTTCTGCATGAGCTGAATGGCTGAGCGCAAATGCCGAGCAATGGCCTTACCGAACTATGCGTCATTCCCGCGTAAGCGGGAATCCACGCCTGGCACCGAGTCCTCTCTCGGGCGATTCCCTTTCCGCATTCGACGCCGGGGTATTGCATGGATGCCCGCTTGCGCGGGCATGACGAAGGGATCTCCTGCGAGGCATCAGCCAGCGAAAAGCTGGTGGCGGATATCCATGCTCGGCTCAGCGGGCCGCGTAACGAATGCGATAGATGCGATCGGCCGCGTCGTCCGACAGCAGCACCGAGCCGTCGGGCAGAAGCTCGAGGTCGACCGGCCGGCCGTGCACCTTGCGTCTATCCAGCCAGCCGCTCGCGAAGACCTCGTGGCCGACGACCTTGCCGGCCGCGTCGAGATCGACGCGCACGACGCGATAGCCGATCGGCTCGCTGCGGTTCCACGAGCCGTGCTCGGCGATCAGCAGCGAGCCACGATACTCCGGCGGAAACTGAGTGCCGGTATAGAACAGCACGCCGAGCGGCGCGACGTGCGGGCCGAGCCTGGCCGCCGGCGGCACGAAGGCCGGCGCGTCGATGGGGGCGCGGAACTCGGGATCGGGCACGTCGCCGCCGTGCAGGTAGGGAAAGCCGAAGTGCTGGCCCGGCGCCGTCGCACGGTTCAATTCGCAGGACGGCAGGTCGTCGCCGAGCATGTCGCGGCCGTTGTCGGTGAACCACAGCTCCTCGGTGCCCGGTCGCCATGCGAAGCCGACGGAATTGCGCACGCCGGCGGCATAGGTCTCGCGGCCGCTGCCGTCGGGACGCATGCGCTGGATCGTCGCGTACGGCGGATCGCGCAGGCACACGTTGCAGGGCGCGCCGACCGGCACGTAGAGCAGGCCGTCGGGCCCGAAGTCGATGAACTTCCAGCCGTGGTGCCGTGCATCCGGCAGCGCGTCGTGGACGACGACGGGCGCGGGCGGATCGGACAGGCGCGCATCGATGTCGTCGTAGCGCAGGATGCGGCTCACCGCGGCGACGTAGAGGCTGTCGTTGCGCCAGGCGACGCCGGACGGCATGTTCAGGCCGCGCGCGATGGTTTTCACCTCGTCGGCGATGAAATCGCCGTCGCGATCGACGACGGCGTGCACGCTGCCTTCATCGAGCGATCCGGCATAGACGACACCGTTCGCGCTGCGCGTCAGCTGCCGCGCGTTCGGCACGTGCTCGGCGTAGACGGAGATCTCGAACCCCGGCGGCAGGGCGATCGGCGGGAGTCCGGCCGCAGTGACGGACGAGGACAGGCACGCGAGCATCAGCAGTCCCTGCCGCCCCATCGCTCAGAGCTCCTGCGACATCCGTTCGGTCGTCACCGACAGGCGGTGGATCAGCGTGCGCAGGAAGACCTTAAGGAAGCGCACCTGGCAGTTCAGCGAGGCCTGCCCGATCACCGTCGAATTGAGCTTCAGCAGCGAGGTCGGCCCGCGCGCCGTGATCGTCGCCGTGCGCTTGGTCTTCGCGAGATAACCCATCTCGCCGAAACAGTCGCCGGCATAGAGCGAGCGCAGCTCCTTGCCGTTCTTGCTGACCATCACTTCGCCGTGCACGATGATGTAGAAGGAATCGTCGAGCTCGCCCTCGAGGATGATCTCGGCGTGGTTGCGATAGTTGCTCCATTGACCTGCCCGCACGATTTCCCAGATCTCGGCGTCCGGGAAACCGACGAAGAACTCGAGCTGCTTGACCGCGGTGAACTTCTCGCGTTCGTCGATGCTCTCGCGCGGCGCCTTCAGCAGCGCGTCGAAGGCCTGCGCCAGATCGGCCGCCAGTTCGCCGCCCATCTGGTAGCGATCGGCGCGATCCTTCGCCAGCGCCCGGGCGAGGATGCGCTCGAGCTCCGGCGGCACCTCGGCGCGCAGCTCGGACGCCTTCGGCGGCTCCTCGTTGAGGATGCGCTGGACGAGCCGCGAGAAATTCTCCGCCTGGAACGGGTGGCGCCCGGTCAGCAGCTCGAACAGCACGACGCCGAGCGAGAACAGATCGGTCTGATTGGTGACGTAGTCCTCGTTGATCTGCTCCGGCGACATGTAGCGCGGCGAGCCGATGAGGCCGAGCGGCATCGTCTCGGTCGAGTCGAGCTTCGACAGGTGCGCGATGCTGAAATCCGCGAGCTTGACGCTCATGTCCTCGGTCAGCAGGATGTTGGTCGGCTTGATGTCGCGGTGGATCACGCCGAGGCTGTGCGCATAGTCCAGCGCGCGCGCGCACATGAACGCGATCTCGACGACCTTCTCGATCGGCAGCAGGTGCTCGGGCCGGCAGTAGCGCTTGAGCGTCTGCCCGCCCTCGACGTACTCCATGACGATGTAGCAGACGTCTTCGTCGATGCCCGCATCGTAGATGCCGACGATGTTCGGATGCGTCAGACGGCTGGCCGTGTGCGCCTCGTTGAAGAACATCTTGCGATAGCGCTCGCCGGAATCCTCGTCCTGCAGCTGTTCGGCGTGCGCGACTTTCAACGCGACGGGGCGATCGGTATAGGGATCGTGGCCGAGATAGACGGTGCCCATGCTGCCGCGACTGATCTCGCGCAACACTTCGTACTTGCCCAGCCGGCTCGGCGGCGCGTTGCTCATGAGGTGAGAGCCCTCGGGGGGTGCTGGCGCTTGGCTGCCGGGTGCAAGAATATCACGCTAAGATCAAAGCCCTGTATGAAACTTCCGGGGCGCAACGAAGCGCCACCGCAGCGCGAGGCAAGGACATGAGCAGCGCCACTTCTCCCCTCCTCGACGACCTGCACGCGCATGCCCGGCGCCTGCGGGCGCGACGCCTCGAGGCGCTCTTCGCGGATCCGGGACGGGCCGACGCGTGGACCATCGAAGCCGCCGGCCTCTATTTCGACCACTCGAAGCAATTCCTTGACGCGGCGGCGCGCGACACCCTGCTGGCCCTGACCCGCGCGCGCGAGTTGCCCGCGCGCATCGAAGACCTGTTCCGGGGCGCCGAGGTGAACCCTACCGAAGGCCGCGCGGCCCTGCATACGGCCCTGCGCGACCCGGACGACGACGGCGCATGCGTCGCCGGCCGGCCCGTGGGACCGGAAATCCGCGCGACGCTCGCGCGCATGCGCCAGGTGGTCGAGGAGATTCTCGGCGGCACCTGGCGCGGCCACGGCGGGGCGCGCATCACCGACGTCGTCAATCTCGGCATCGGCGGCTCGCATCTCGGGCCGCAGCTCGTCGTCGATGCGCTGCGCTACGCCCACACCGGCACGCTGCGCGTACATTTCGCCTCGAACGTCGACGGCGGCGACATCGACCGCATCCTGAGCCGGCTCGACCCGGCGACGACGTTGTTCATCGTCGCATCGAAGTCGTTCACGACGCCGGAGACGGCGCTGAACGCGCGCAGCGCCCAGGCGTGGATACTCGCGCACTTCGGCGGCGACGCCCGCGCCGTCGCGTCACATTTCTTTGCAATCAGCGCCCACCCGCAGCGAGCCGTCGACTTCGGCATCGCGCCGGACAAGGTGTTGCCGATGTGGGACTGGGTCGGCGGGCGCTACTC
>JBFWSI010000085.1:0-10129 GCA_050248455.1 Gammaproteobacteria bacterium
GACTGGAAGCGCAGCACCTTCTCGTCGAAATGCGGCTTCGGGTCGAGCGCGATGCGGCCCGTGCCGGCGACTTCGCACCAGAAGAAGTTGTACTCGTACTGCCGGTTGCCCTCGCCGTCGAGGTTGTCCTGGTTGCAGCAGTACAGCGTCGTGTCGTAGCGCCCCCAGCTCAGGTTGTGCGCGCCCAGAATCTCGTTCGCGTCCTTCGCGTTCGGGAACGGGTTGCCGCCGATCCACGGGCCGCCATCCTTGTGGATGATGTTGCCCTTCTCGTCGAAGCTCGCCTGGCCCTGGTTCTTCAGCGTCGCTTCGAGATAGGTCGGCGGATTGAGCTTCCACACGTCGGTCGTCGTCGGCATCAGATCGACGAGCCGTCCCTGCTGCTTGATCTGGATGTAGGTGATCTCGTCGAGCAGATCCTTCACGTGATCGACATTCTCCGCGGAGAGCACGTCGCCGGCCTTGACCTTGCCCTTGGTGTAGAGATCGAGCGACAGGAGCTCCTCGGGGTAGGCTTTCGTGATATCGCCCTCGGCGGCGACGACGTCCCAGAGCGGCGCAAGCACACCGGCCGTGAAGCCCGCCCCCATGGTGTTGAGGAAATGCCGGCGCGAGAAATCGCGATCGAATTTTCTGATAAGCATGGCGTTCACTCCATCGGTTGCCGGAGCGGGAGGCCCGCGACAGCACGGACTTTCCGCCTTCCTCCGGGATGAGAGGACGGTCCGATGCTAGGGCGACCGCGCGCGTGCGTCCTTGATCCTGCTCAATCGATACGTGGCCCGGAAAACGCCCACTGCGTTGGTCCGACCGTGCTTCGAAGCGACATTCCCCCATTTGCGAAATTGACGTGCCCCATCCTCGCCATCGATAGTCGGCACGGGCTCAACAGAGGAGTACGGCCATGGGCAGTTTCCGCCGCGTCGTCACCGGCCACCGCGCCGACGGCAAATCCATCGTCGCCAGCGACAGCACGGTCGAGAGCGCCGAGATCCCTGGGCTCGGCGGCATCGCGCTCGGCACGCTGTGGGGCTCGGATGTCGCTTTCGACTACCCCGACGATGGCCGCGCGCCACCACCGTCGAGCTGGTTTCCGCCGATCGGCGGCGTGCGCTTCATCGAGTTCGTGCTGCCGGCCCACAGCGATCCCGAGCAGGGCGGCGGCAGCGCCGAAGGCCTGGACGCGGCCGAGCGCCTCGTGCCCGGCCTCCTGTCCCATTTCACCGACGAGGCGCCCGGCATGCATCGCTCGGCGACCTGCGACATGCTCTACGTCCTCTCCGGCCGCTGCGTGCTGGAACTGGACGACGGCTCGGCCACCGCGCTCGCCGCCGGCGACGTCGTGATCCAGAGCGGCACCATGCATCGCTGGAAGAATCCGCACGACGAGCCCTGCCGCGTGATCGGCGCGATCGTCGGTGCCCACCTGAAGAAATGATCGCCGGACACATCGAGGGGGACATATCCATGGCTAGCACCAAAGGCGCCGCCAAGGCGTCGAATCAGCATCTCGCCAAGCTCGGTTTCGATGCACGCCGTCTCGCCCGCGTGCAGGACGCGGTCAAGGCCGACATCGACGCCGGCCGCTGCCATGGCGTGCGCATGAGGGTCGCGCGCCGCGGCGAGCTCGTGCTCGATCTCACCGAAGGCTATGCCGAGCGTGCCGCCAACAGGCCGCTGGAGCCGGATGCGGTATTCGCGACCATGTCGGTCGCCAAGCAGTTCACCAATGTGCTCGCACTGTCGCTGGTCGAGCGCGGGCTCCTGAAGCTGCATGCGCCGGTCGCCGAATTGATCCCGGAATTCGCCACGCTCGGCAAGGAGAAGGTCAACCTCTTCCACCTGTTGACCCACACCAGCGGCGTGATGTCGGCCATCCCGCCCGTGCCGCCGGACGTGCTGATGAACATCGACAAATTGGTGGCCTATGCCTGCACCCTGCCGCTCGAGTCCCAGCCCGGCGAGCGCGTGAACTATTCGATCCTGCTCGGCCATTCGATCATCGCCGCGCTGTGCCTGCGCGCCGCCGGCCGCGGCCGCTCCTACGCGCAGATGCTGAACGAGGAAGTGTTCGCGCCGCTCGGCATGCAGGACACGAGCCTCGGGCCGCGTCCCGATCTGCTGAAACGCCTGTGCCCGGTGAAGGTGTCCTACGAGAACCTGCCGGCCCTGCTGCCGCCCGCGGCGGTGGAAGGCATCGGCAGCCTGCTCGCGACGCCGGGCTGCGAGATCCCGGGCGGCGGCTGCATGACCACCGTGCAGGACGTGCATCGCTTCGCCGAGATGCTGCGCCGGGGCGGGGAGCTGGACGGCGCGCGCCTCCTGTCACCGGCGATGCTCGACTTCTGCACGCGTAACCACACCGGCACTCTGCGCAACGTGCTGTTCGACATGTGGTGCGGCGTGCGCGGCTGGATCGAATACCCGGCCCACATCGGCTGCGGTTTCTTCCTGCGCGGCGAAGGCAATCTGCCGGGGCTGTTCAGCCCGATGAACTCGGCGCGTAGCTTCGGCGGCTTCGGTGCCGGCTCGACCGGCTTCACCGTCGATCCCGCGCGCGATCTGTCCTTCGCCTTCCTGTCGACGGGCCTGATGGAGGACAGCTACCACTTCGAGCGCATCGCCGTCATGCAGGGCCTGGTGCTGGCGGCGATCGTCGATTGAACGCGCGCCTTCGGTAGCAACGAACGCGGCCACCACGAGGAATACCCACGATGAGCCTGAAACTCGGCCTGATCTACGCCTATCGCAACCCCGCCTGGAATCGGCAGCCCTGGCCCAAGGTCTACCGGGAAGAATTGGAGCTCACCTGCTACGCGGAGGATCTCGGCTTCGACAACGTGTGGATGAGCGAGCACCACTTCGTCGACGACGGCTACATGTCCTCGCCGCTGACGATCGCCGCTGCGGTCGCCGCGCGCACGAAGCGGATCCGCATCGGCACCTACGTCGTCCTGATGCCGATGCACGATCCCGTGCGCATCGCCGAGCAGGCGGCGACGGTCGATCTGATTTCCGACGGGCGTCTCGATCTCGGGCTCGGGCTCGGCTATCGACCCGAGGAGTTCACGGGCGCCGGCCTGGCACGGCGCGAGCGCGGCGCGCGCATGGCCGAGGGCTCGGTGCTGATCCAGCGCCTGCTGAACGAGCGGAAGGTGAGCCACGAGGGCAAGTACTACAAGGTCGACAACGTGGGCGTCACGCCGCCGCCGGCGCAGCAGCCCTGCCCGATCTGGGTCGGCGCGCGCGTCGACGCGGCGATCGATCGCGCGGCGAAGCACGGCTTCCACCTCGCCGGCATCGGACCGCGCGAGCACAGCGACAAGTACCACGAGGCGCTCGTGAAATACGGCCGCGATCCCGGGGATCACCACGTCGGGCAGATCGTCACCTGCTTCGTCGGGCCGACCACGGCGCAGGCCTGGGACCGCTGCGCGGAAGGCCTGCACCACATGCTGAGCTGCTATCTCGACTGGGCCATCGAATCCGGCGACGTCGCCGCCGAGCCGAACTGGACCCACGAGTCGCCGATCCCCTCGCCCGCCGAGATGCGCCGCCGGCAAGCCGTCGACTTCTTCGGCGAGCCGAGCATCGTCGGCTCGCCGGAAGAGGTCTACCAGCGGCTCTGCGAGCACCAGGAAAAGAACCCCTGCACGCATCTCGCGCTCTACATGAACTATCCCGGCACCGCGCAGGGCTACACGCGGGAGAGCATGGAGCTGTTCGCGAGCGAGGTGGCGCCGAGACTGAGGAAGCTGTGACATGCGGTGATGGCGCCGCCGCCCGGAACATTCACAGACAGGAGCATCGCCCCATGTCCGCCAATCGAGACTTTCAGTACATCGTCTACGAAACGCCCGAGCAAGGCATCGCCCGCATCGTGCTGAACCGGACCGAGACCGCCAACGCGCAGGACACGCGCTTTCTCTACGAGCTGAACGCAGCTTTCGATCGCGCCGCGCACGACGACGACGTTCGCGTCATCATCCTCGCCGCCAACGGCAGGCATTTCTCCTCGGGCCACGATCTCGGCGAGCAGGACTGGTACCAGGCGATGTACGAGCATCGCACGGTCGGCACGATGTGCGGTTTCGACTGTGCCGGTGCCGAGCGGCAGATGGCGCGCGAGGAAGAGATCTATCTCGGCTTCAGCGAGCGCTGGCGCAACATCCCCAAGCCGACCATCGCCGCAGTGCAGGGCAAGTGCATCGCCGGCGGGCTGATGCTGGTCTGGCCCTGCGATCTCATCATCGCCGCCGACGACGCGAGCTTCACCGATCCGACCGTGAGCTTCGGCGTCGGCGGCGTGGAGTTCTTCCACCACCTGTGGGAAGTGGGCGCGCGCAAGGCCAAGGAAATGCTCTTCACCTCCGACGCGCTGTCGGCCCAGGATGCCCATCGGCTCGGCATGGTCAACCAGGTCGTGCCGCGCGAGGAGCTCGCCGAGGCGGCACTCGCGATGGCGCGCAAGATCGCGACCAAGTCGCGCTTCGCGCTCAAGCTGACCAAGAAAGCGGTCAACGGCGCGCAGGACGCGCAAGGGCGCGAGCTCGCGATGCAGAACGCCTTCCACCTCCACCAGCTCGCGCATACCCACTGGCTGAAGCTCTACGATTTCCTCCTCGATCCGACCGGCCTGCCCGAGGCGACGCGTCGCGCGCTCGGCATCGAGATCGACGAGCACGGTTGAGGCGTTACATTTTCGTAGCCCGGATGAGCGCAGCGAATCCGGGGTCCGGCACATACGACCTGACGAATTTTCGGTGTGACGCACGAAGGACGTTCGGACGAAGGCGCCCGGGCAGAGGTTCTACGAAGTCATCGCTGCCTACGGCTTGTCGACCAGGCTGCGCCCGATGATCTCCTTCATGATTTCCGAGGACCCGCCCGCGATGCGCGCGACGCGGCCGTCGGCCCAGGCGCGCGTGATCGGGTATTCCCACATGTAGCCGTAGCCGCCGTGCAGCTGCACGCAGTCGTCGAGCACGCGCCACATCGTCTCGGTCGCATGCAGCTTCGCCATCGCGGCATCGACCGCATCGAGCTCGCCCTTCAGGTGCTCCGCGATGCACGCATCGATGAAGGCCCGCGTCACGACCGCGGCGGTCTTGAGCTCGGCGAGCTTGAAGCGCGTGTTCTGGAAGCCCGCGAGCGTGCGACCGAAGGCTACACGTTCGTTGACGTAACGCGTCGTCCACTCGAGCGCGGACTCGATCACGCCGGCGGAGCGGATCGCGACCACGAGCCGCTCCTGCGGCAGCTGCTCGACGAGTTGCACGAAGCCGCGGCCTTCCTGTCCGAGCAGGTTGGAGACGGGCACGCGGCAATCGGAGAAGAAGAGCTCGGAAGTGTCCTGGGCGCGGAAGCCCGCCTTCTCGAGCTTGCGGCCGTAGTCGAAGCCGGGGCGCCCGGCTTCGACGAGCAGCAGGCTGATCCCCTTCGCGCCCTGCGCCGGATCCGTCTTGCACGCGAGCACGATCAGATCGGCGAGACGGCCGTTCGAGATGAAGGTCTTCTGGCCGTTGACGACGTAGTCCGCGCCGTCGCGCACGGCGCGGGTCTTGATCGCCTGCAGATCCGAGCCGCCCGAAGGCTCGGTCATCGCGACCGCGGTGATGGTCTCGCCCTTCGCGAGCTTCGGCAGCCAATGGCGCTTCTGGGCCTCCGTGCCGTAGTGCACGAGATAGGGGGCGACGATCTCGGAATGGAGATGGAAGGACACGCCGGCGCAGCCCGCGCGGCCGAATTCCTCGACGACGATCGCGCCGTAGCGGAAATCCGCGCCGGCACCGCCATATTCCTCCGGCACGCAGGGACAGAGGATCCCGGCTTCGCCCGCGGCGAGATAGACCTCGCGGCTGACCATGCCCTCCTTCTCCCAGCTCGCGTAATGGGGCGCGACTTCCTTGTCGATGAAGCGACGGACGGTGGCGCGGAAGGCTTCGTGCTCCGCATCGAACAGCGTTCTCGACATCATGCGCAGGCTCCCGCTCGGCGGCCGGTACGCCGTCGAGGCGACGGCCCGGAGCGTCGGATCCTAGCCGCGTCGGCCGGACGCGCCATGATCCGGATCCGGATTTATGCTCGCCGGGGCAACCGCGCGCCGGGGTCTACCGCCGTCCAAGAGCAGACAAGCCGCCCCGTCCGGCGTCAATATCGCCTTCGCAGCAAGGGCGAGGCGCCATGAACACCTGCGATAGCACATCCGGCCTGCGACCGGCGGAGACGGGCCTGGCGGACATGTCGCCGGCCTATTTCGGGCTCGTGATGGCCACCGGGATCGTGTCGCTGGCCTCCTTCCTCATGGGCCTGCCGCGCGTGGCGGCGGGGCTGTTCCATCTCAACGTCGCGCAGTTCCTGATCCTGTGGGCCTTGTACGTCCTGCGCGCCGCGCGCCATCCGCGCCGCTTCTTCGGCGACATGACCAGCCACCTCAGCGGTCCCGGCTATTTCACGGCCGTCGCGGGCACCGGCATTCTGGCGAGCCAGTTCATGGTGCTGCGCGAAGACGTCGTGGCCGGCGCCGGGCTGTGGGGCCTGGCGGTCGCGCTGTGGGTGGGCCTGACCTACACGATTTTCGCCGCCCTCACGGTCAAGCGCGAGAAGCCCGCGCTCGACCAGGGCATCAACGGCGGATGGCTGCTCGCGGTCGTCGCCACGCAGTCCGTGGCCGTGTCCAGCGCGCTGCTGGCCGCGCGCATCGGGCAGCCCTATCGGCTGGAGCTGAACCTGATGGCACTGTCGATGTGGCTGTGGGGCGGCATGCTCTACATCTGGATGATGTCGTTGATCTTCTATCGCTATGTGTTCTTCCGCTTCGCGCCCGGCGACGTCGCCCCGCCGTACTGGATCAACATGGGCGCGATGGCGATCTCGACGCTCGGCGGCTCGCTGCTCATCCTCAACGCACCGCAAGCACCGTTCCTGCAGTCGCTGCTGCCGTTCCTGAAGGGCTTCACGCTCTTCTACTGGGCGACCGGCACGTGGTGGATCCCGATGCTGCTGCTGCTCGGGCTGTGGCGGCACGGTATCGAGCGCTTTCCGTTCGAATACGACCCGCTCTATTGGGGCGCGGTGTTTCCGCTCGGCATGTATGCCGCCTGCACCTGGCAGATGAGGCGCGCAATGGAGTTCGGCTTTCTCGAGGACCTGCCGCACGCGTTTCTCTACATCGCGCTGGCGGCGTGGACGATCACCTTCTTCGGCATGGCGCGACGACTGGCACGCGGCCTGATGCGCGCGCCCCGCGCACTTTCGTGAATCCGAACGCCTGTCGGCGCTATTTTCCCGGCGCCGCCGCGTGGCCCTTGATCGCCTCGCTGGACTGCAGTTGCGCCCAGGCGTCCTCGGCGTCCTCCGCATAGCGAAAGAGGGCGAGATCCTCGGCCTGCACGAAACCGGCCGCGAGCATCGCGCGGAAGTCGATGATGGAGTTCCAGTACGCTTCGTCGACGAGCACGGTCGGGATGCGCGGCGCCTTGTTGGTCTGCTGCAAGGTCAGGATCTCGAACAGCTCGTCGAGAGTCCCGAAGCCGCCGGGAAACACCACCAGCGCATTGGCGCGCATCGCGAGGTGCATCTTCCGCATCGCGAAGTAGTGGAAGCGAAACGTGAGCTCGGGCGTGGTGTAGGGATTCGGCTCCTGCTCCTGCGGCAGCGTGATGTTGAAACCGATCGACGGCGCGCCCGCCTCACGCGCGCCGCGGTTGGCGGCCGCCATGATCCCGGGACCGCCGCCCGTCGCGATCACGTTGTCGCGCATGCGGCCCTCGGGACGCAGCGCACCGCCGCGCTCTGAGGCGATGCGTCCGAAGCGGCGCGCCTCGGCGTACCAGCGCCCGTGCCGGCCCGTATCGTGCTCGGTGACCCGCGCGCTGCCGAACACGACGATCGTCGAGCGCACCTGCCAGCGGCGCAGCTCCTCTTCCGCCTTCGAATATTCGAGCAGGAAGCGTACGCCGCGCATCGAATCGCCGAGCAGATAGTCCTGGTCGAGCGCGGGCAGGCGATAGGAAGGCGATTGCATCTGTGCCGCGTTCGACGACACGAGGGATTCCGATGGCTCCATCCCGTTACGATACCGCATCCCGCGCGTCGACGAGCGTCGGGCCCGCAGCCTGCATTCAGTACCGCAGGGCGATGCCGGTGTAGATCGAGCGGCCCATGCCGGGCACGGCGATGCCGTAGGGCAGGCCGTTGGCGGCCATGGTCTGGCCCTGCCCGACGTAGGCGCCGCCCAGCGGCAGGGCGTAACGCTTGTCGAGCAGGTTCTCGACACCGGCATCGAGCTGTACCCGGCGCCACTCGTAGCTCGCGCGCAGGTGCAGGAGCGCATAGCCGGGCGTGGCGATCTCGTTGCGCACGCGCGAGACCGTGTCCTTGGCGTCGACCAGCTCGCCCTCGAGCGTGCCCTGCCAGCCGCCGAGGCGATGGACGAGATCGAGCCGCAGGTTCAGCGGCATGATGTTGTACAACCCGTCGTCGGTATCGAGGTTCTCGCCGTCGACGTAGCCGAGCAGCGCATCGAGCCGCAGGCCGCCGAGCCGCGCGTGATCGACCAGCGGCAGCGCGCCGGACACGTCGATGCCGGCCAGGCGCGCATCCGCGTTCGCATATTGCAGGAACACGAAGCGGCCGCTCGCGGTGCGGTTGGCCGGGCCGCAGCTCATCATGTTGATCGAACGGCAGCGCCGCGCGTCGATGAAGCCCTCGACATAGGTGACATGGGGCGTCACCTGCAACCGCCAGCCGTCTTCCTTCGCCGCGCGCCAGTCGGCGCTGACGCTCAGGGTGTGAGCGGTTTCGGGCTCGAGGTCGAGATCGCCGACGTAGCCGTTGCCGTCGCCGGCGGTGTTGACCATGATCATCGACATCGCGCTGGTCGACCAGGTGTAGCGCTCGTACAGATTGGGCGAGCGGTTCTTGCGCGCGTAGCCGAATTCGTAGCGCTGCGTCGGGGCCGGCGCGAAGCGCGCGAGCGCGGTGAGATCGACGTTGTCGTCGTTGCGCTCGCGCTCACGCGCATTGAACGCCGTGGATTCCGTCCGGTAGTTGTGCATGCCCATGCCGTCGTGATCGGAGTAGCCGTGCACCTCGCCGGTGTCCATGCGCACCGCGCCGTAGCGCAGCCCGAGCAGCGTCGACCAGCGCGGGGTCCAGGCGGCTTCCCATTCGACGTAGCCGTCGTAGCGATCGCGCTCGCCGTCGTTGATGTTGAGGAAGGGGCCGGGACTCATCATGCCGATGCCGCTGCGATCGGAGCCGGATGCCGGCCACCGGTCGTCGAGCCGGTAGCGCTGCAGCTCGAAGCCGACGCGCAGGACGTCGCGGGCGTTGGGCATCACGTCGGCCGCGATCACCCAGCCGAGGGTGCGCCCGTTGGTCTCCATCGGCATGCCGGGAGCGTCGCCGTAGAAGAACTGCTTGTCGTCGCCGAAGTTCATGCCGTGCCGCGTGTGCTCATAGTAGAGCCGCGATTCGAGCGTGCCCCAGGCATGACCGCCCCGGTAGCGCAGCTTGAACAGATCGCTCTCGTTCGAAGTCATGTCCATGCGCTGGTTCGGATAGCCCTGCTCGGGAATGAACTGACGGCGATAGCTGAGATCGAGCAGGTGGTTGTCCTGCCGCCAGGCGAGCACCAAGGCCTGATCGGTGGTCTCGTAGTAGCTCGAGCCGACCTCGTCGCCGCCGAGGAAGCCGCGACCGGGCGCCGCCGCGCCGGCGGGCTTGAAATCGCCGCCGGCCTCGTAGTCGTCGGCCTGCGCCATCGCAGCGCTGTAGCGCAGGCTCAGGTGTTCGTCGGCGAGCGCGGCGGACACGTTGCCGCCGTGGGCATCGCCGTTGCTGCGGTAGTAGCCGCCGGTCTCGCCGCTGAAACGCACGCCAGCGCCGGGTTCGGCGAACACGGGCGCGGGGCCGTCGAGCACGATCGTGCCGCCGATGCTGTCGCCGCCGACGCTGACCGGCGTGATGCCGGCGAATACGCGCAGCGTGCCGACCGCGGGCGCCGGCAGATAGGACAGCGGGGGATTCATGTGATTGGCGCAGGACGAGACGAGATCCACGCCGTCGACCAAGGTGCGCAGCCGATCGTCGGCCAGTCCGTGGATGCCCGGGAGGCCGGACGCGC
>JBFWSI010000086.1:0-10109 GCA_050248455.1 Gammaproteobacteria bacterium
GGCGAGCGGACGGATGACGATGTGCTCGCCGTCGTCGGACTGCAGCTTCGGCGGCATCGCCTTCAGCTTTGAGCCGAAGAACATGTTGAGGAACAGCGTCTCGACGATGTCGTCGCGATGATGACCGAGCGCGATCTTGGTCATGCCGCGCGCCTTCGCGAAGGTGTAGAGGCTGCCGCGACGCAGCCGCGAGCACAGGCCGCACAGCGTCTTGCCTTCCGGCACCACGCGCTGCACGACGCTGTAGGTGTCCTGTTCGAGGATGTGGAAAGGCACGCCGATCGCGCTCAGATAGTCGGGCAGCACGTGCTCGGGGAAGCCGGGCTGCTTCTGGTCGAGATTGACGGCGAGGATCTCGAAGTCGATCGGCGCCTTCTTCTGCAGGCTCAGCAGGATGTCGAGCATCGCGAAGGAATCCTTGCCGCCCGACAGGCACACCATCACGCGATCGCCGTCCTCGATCATGTTGAAGTCGGCGATGGCCTTGCCGACGTTGCGACGCAAGCGTTGCTGCAGCTTGCCGAATTCGTGACGGGCCCGGTCCGGTCGCACCGGCGGCTGGATGACGCGTTCGTTCATGGGCCGGCATTGTCCGGGGCGGGTCCGGGCATGGCAAGGCGCGCGGCGCTCAGGCGCATGGTGGCGTCTCCCGCCAATACGCCGCGCTCCGCCGTTTCATCGCCTCGCGAAAGGCCGCCGTCGTTTTCGGGTAGAGCTCGCCGGTGCCCCAGTTCAGGATCACGCCGTAGCGACGGATCGCGTCGAGCACGCCGATTTCCCCGGCGCGGAAACGCGCGGCGACGCCTTCGGGATCTTCGTCGAGCCAGCCGCGGCGTGCGGCGGCGATCGCGGCGCGCTCCCGTGCGGTCGCCGCGTAGTCGACGGCGTACTCCGCGAGGTCTGTGTCCACGCAGTCGACGACGACGCCGTAGTCGAGGCGCGCGCGCTCGATCGACACGTAGTCGTCCTCGACGTCCTGCCGCACTTTCTCCGGATCGCGCCGCAGCGGATCGCCGTAACCGCCGCCGCCGGCCGTGCCGCGCCAGAAGCGGGTGCCGGGCTTGACGGGCACGTCGGAGAAAACGGCGCCCAGGAATTTCGCCTCGCCGTCCTGCTCCAGCCACAGCCCGTGCGGCCGCGACGGGAGGCCGCCGTTCGAACCCCACACCACGGAGCGCTCGCGATCGCAGAAATAGGAGAAGCGGCCCCGGTCGACCGCGAGCAGCGTGCCTTCCTTGTCGAGCCCGACGCCGCCGCGGAATTCGCCGGGGCCGCCGCTGTCGGTGACGATCTCGAAGCGATCGGTGCGCACGGGGCACAGGCGCTCCTGGCCCTCGACGGGCTGGATCATGAGCCCGACGCCGAAGCACGAGGCCGTCGCGCCGAGGCCGTCCTTGCCGTTGCGACCGCCCCAGCCGCCGGACAGCCAGTCGTAGAGCATGAAGAAGGGTTTGTGCGCGAAACGGGCGTCGTGCCCGCCCGTCTGCAGGTATTCGATGTTGAACGCGCAGGCCATCGCGCGCTCGGGCACGATGCGCGACCACAGCTCGAAGATCTCGTTCATGATCTTCTCGAAGGGCATCACGAAGCCCGACACCGCGACGGGCCAGCGCGCGCTGACGATGGTGTCGTCCGGCACGGTCACCTTCACGGCGCGGTAGAAGCCCGAATTCAGCGGAATGTCCGGGAAGTAGGTCTTCATCGCGGAGATGATCGCCGCGAAGGTGCCGCCGAAGGCGCAGTTGTACATCGAGCCTATCGTCGGGTGCGAACCGCTCAGATCGAACTCGACCTCGTCGTCGCGGATGATCATCTTCACGCACACCGGGATCATGCCTTCCGGCCGATCCGGATCCTGATCGACGTAGTCGACGGTCGCCCATTCGCCGTCCGGCAGCTCGCGCAGGCGCTTGCGCACCGCGCGCTCGACGTAGTCCTGCACTTCGACGAAGGCCGCGCGGATCGTCGCGACCCCGTACTTCGCGGCCAGCCGCTGCAGTTCGCGCTCGGCGAGGCGGCAGGCCTGCGTCTGCGCGTCCATGTCGCCGACGATGGCGTCCGGGTCGCGCGTATTCTTCGCGATCAGCCGCGCGACGTCGCCGCAATATTCGCCCTTGCGCCAGATGCGCGTCGGCGGAATGCGGATGCCTTCCTTGAACATGTCGTGGGCGGTGACGTCGAAGGAGCCCGGCACGCTGCCGCCCATGTCGGCCCAGTGACCGTTGGCCTGGCTCCAGGCGAGCAGCTCGCCGTCGACGAAGATCGGCACCAGCACCCGCGTGTCGCTGAAATGCGTGCCGCCGACGTAGGGATCGTTGATCAGGAAGACGTCGCCGGGATGGACGTCCGCGCCGAACTCGGCGATCACGGCCTTGCAGGTGTAGTGCAAAGTGCCGACGTGGGCCGCGAGGTCCTGGTTGCCCTGCGCGACCGTGTTGCCGTCGGCGTCGCACAGCGCGTTGGAGAAGTCGCGGTTGTAGACGACGAAGGAATAGCAGGTTCGTCGCACCTGCTCGGCCATCTGATCGACGACGGTGACGAAGGCGTTGCGCAGCACCTCGAAGGTGACGGGATCGAGCGAGGGTTTCGTGCGGTCGTCCATGCGCGCCTCCTTCACACCGTGATCAGCAGGTTGAGCGTGTCGTCGACGCGCATCGTCGCGCCGGGCGGGACCAGTGTCGTCGCATCGAGCTGCTCGACGACGAGCGGCCCGTCGAAGCGCATGCCGGCGCCGAGATCGCTCCGTGCATAGACGGGCGTCGCGACCCACTGCGTGAGGTCGTCGAACACGATCCGGCGCTCGCCGCGCGGCCGGGCCTGCGCCGGCGCGGCCGGGTGGCGCTTCAATTCGGCCTTGGGCGTGATGCCGACGGCCGTGAGGTTGAGGCGGAAGATCTCGACGGCGGCCCCCGTGCGCCGGTAGTTGTACTCGCGCTGATGCGCGTCCTCGAAGGCGAGTACGGCCGCGGCGAGGTCGACGAAAGGCGCCGGGACCGGCACCGCGATCGCGCGCCATTGGCCGGCATAGCGCATGTCGATCGCGCGCGTCAGCAGCATCTGCGCGGCCGGCACCCCTTCCTTGTCCAGGCGCTCGCGCGCCTCCTGCTCGAGCTCGCGGAACGCCGCCTCGATCGCGGCCGGATCGGCCGCGCGCGCGTCGGCGAGGTGCACCACCGTCAAATCGTGCTGGATGTCGACGAGCAGGCAGCCGAGCGCGGAGGTCACGCCGGGATTCGGCGGCACGATCACGGTCGGAATCGACAGATCGCGTGCGAGCGCCGCGCCGTGCAGCGCGCCGGCACCGCCGAAGGCGACGAGCGCGAAATCGCGCGGGTCGTAGCCGCGCATGATCGAGACGAGGCGGATCGCGTCCGCCATGTTCGCGTTCGCGACGTCGAGGACGGCCTTCGCCGCCGCGATCTCGTCGAAGCCCAGCGGACGTGCGACGTGCTCGACGATGGCGCGCGCGGCGAGCGCGCGATCGAGCCGCAGATCGCCGCCGGCGAGACTGGTACCGAGGCGGCCCAGCACGAGATTCGCGTCGGTGTTCGTCGGCCGCTCGCCGCCCTGGCCGTAGCACGCGGGGCCGGGGTTCGCGCCGGCCGACTGCGGACCGTTGCGCAGCGAGCCCGCATCGTCGATCCATGCCAGCGAGCCGCCGCCTGCGCCGATGGTCTTGATGTCGATGCTCGGAAAGCAGATCGGATGCCCGTACTCGATGAACCATTCGCGCGTCACCGACAGCCTGCCGCCGAAGACGAGCGCGACGTCGGTGCTGGTGCCGCCCATGTCGAAGCCGATTGCGTTGTCGTAGCCGCACAGCGTGCCGAGATAACGCGCGGCGACGGCGCCGGCCGCGATGCCCGATCCTGCGAGCCGCGCGCCCTGTCGATCGATGGTCTTCGGCGTCATCACCCCGCCGCCCGAGTGCAGCAGCAGCAGATCGTTGCGGTAGCCCGCCTCGCGCAGCCGCGTCTGCATGCGCAGCGCGTAGTCGCCGACGACGGGATGCAGCACGGCGTTCACCACCGCGGTCGAGAAGCGATCGTGCTCGAAGATTTCGCACAGCACGTCGGCCGAGTTCGAGATCGGGACGCCGGGCAGCTCCTCCTCGAGCAGGCGTTTCATCGCGCGCTCGTTGGCGGGGTTCGCGAAGGCATTCATGAAACAGACCGCGACCGCCGCATAGCCGCGCTTGCGCAGCCTGGCGGCGAGCGCGCGCGCCGCCGCTTCGTCGATCGGCAGCTCGATTTCGCCGAGCGCCGTCGTGCGCTCCGGGAACGGCAGCCGATCGCGTCGCCGGATGTACGGCGGCGGATTGTCCTGGTAGGCGTCCCACAGGTCCCGTTTCGTCGAATTGCCGATCTCGATGACGTCGCGGAAGCCCTCGGTCGTCACCATCGCGACCCGCGGCAGGCGGCGCGTGATCAGCGCGTTGGTCGCGACGGTGGTGCCGTGGGCGAACAGCGTGACTTCGGCGAGATCGACACCGAGCTTCGCGAGGCCCGCGAAGGCGGCGTCGATCGGATCGCGCGAGGACGGCACCTTCGCGATGCGCAGCTCGCCGCTGCGCTCGTCCAGCGCGCAGAGATCGGTGAAGGTACCGCCGATGTCGACGGCGACGCGCAGATGCGACATGAAACGTCCTCCCCGCCCGACGTTCGGAACCCCGTGTCCCGCCCGTCGTCCATGACAGCACGCCGCTGCGGGAAAGCGCAATCGCGCGTCGGCCGGCGCGGCGCGCGATCGCGCTGGGCTTTCGTCGATCCGCCCTGCACAATCGCCGCATTCGCGATGCAGCGGAGGATGCCGATGTCGTACCGTCACCTGCGCGAGGAACGGCGCGGTCACGTCAAGCTCGTCAGCTTCGACCGGCCGGAACGCGCCAATGCGAGCAGCTACGAGCTGCTGCTCGAGCTCGAGGCCTGTGCCTTCGCGCTGCGCGAGGACGGGGAGACGCGCGTCGTCGTCTTCACCGGCGCGGGCAAGCATTTCTGTTCCGGCATGGACTTGCGGGACGCCGAGGCCTTCGAGGCCCCGATGGTGGTCAAGCGGCGGCGCAATCAGGCCGGGGCGCGGGCGATACGGGCGCTGTGCGGAATCGACCAGATCACGATTGCGGCCTGGAACGGCGCGGCGATGGGGGGCGGCGCGTGCCTCGCGACCGCGCTCGACTTTCGCGTCGGCGCACGCGACTGCTTCATGCAGTACCCGGAGATCGATCTCGGCATGAACCTGATGTGGGAGAGCCTGCCGCTGATCACGCACCTCGTCGGTCCGGCGCGCGCCAAGCGGCTGGTCGCCGGCGGCGAGCGCCTGCACGCCGCGACGCTGCTCGAATGGGGCGTCCTCGACGAAATGGTCGAGCCCGCGGATCTGCTGCCGCGCGCCTTCGCGCTTGCCGAGCGCTACGCAGCCAAGCCGCCGGTGGCCGTGCAGATGATCAAGCAGAGCGTCAACCGCATCGTGTCTGCGCTGGATCGGAGCATCATGCACATGGACGGCGATCAGAACCTGTTCTGCCGCACGCTGGACGATCAGGCCGAAGCGATGTCGGCATACCTGGAGAAGCGCACGCCGCGATTCCGGGGCGACTGACGCCGACGGCGCCGTGGAAGCACCATCCTCGCGCGGTGCGCCGCCGGCTGTCGGCCGCGCATGCAGGGAGGCGAGACGAGGGCGTCGTGCGCTAAGCTCCAGGCATGAACGAGCACTATGCGACCGAAGAACCCCGCCGCGAGGACGTCGATCGCCTCGCCGGCGCTACGCTCATCGAATTCGGCAGCCCCTATTGCGGCCACTGCCGGCGCGCGCAGCCGCTGATCGCCGCGGCGATGGCGGCACACCCGGATTTGCGGCATCTGAAGATCTTCGACGGCAAGGGCCAGCCGCTCGGCCGTTCGTTCCGCGTGAAGCTGTGGCCGACGCTGGTGTTCTACGCCGACGGGAAGGAGCAGGCGCGGCTGGTGCGGCCGGACTCGAGCAGCGACATCGCCGCGGCGCTGGCGGCCATCGATCCCGCCTGAAACAACGCACGCTCTCGTAGCCCGGGTGGCGCGCGCAGTGCGTAACCCGGGATCCGCCTGTCATCTCGACGAAGATCCCGGATTGCGCGCAGCGAAACCCGGGCTACGAAGAAGCGGATTCGTAGCTTGGGCTGGCGGAGGGAGGCGGAATTCGTACGGCCTGCCGCTCAGTGCGCGGCGGCGTCCAGCGACGGAGCGGCAGGCAGGGCGGCGAGGCGGGCGCGCAGCTCGCGCGCCTTGGCGGCGTCGCCGCCGAGGAAGCCGGGCGCCTGCTCGTAGTAGTCGGCGAGCGAGCTGACGGCATCGCGGTTGTCGGGATTCAGCTCCACCGCGCGCTCCAGCGCGTCGCGAGTGCGCCCGGCCCATTTGAGCGCCGACAGCGGGCCGGCCCGTTCGGCGACGCGCCCACAGGCCTTGCCGAGCCAGTAGGCGTAGCGATCGTCTTCGGGATCGACGGCGGCAGCTTTCTCGAAGGCGGCGACGGCCTTCTCGTAGCGGCCGGTTTCGTAGAGCTGCATGCCGCGCGTGAACTCGGCGTTCATCGGCGCATACGCGGGCGCGGCGAGATCGTCCGCGACGGCCGCCGTCGCCGCGAGCACGTACAGGCCGCAGACGGACAGCAGCACGCGAAGGAAATCACTCATCCTGCACATCCTGCCGTCCCGGCATTTGGCCAGCCGGCGGTCGGTTGGCGGCGTAACAATCGCTGACATTCCTTCCCACCACCATCGCCACTGAGGAGCCCGGACGCGAGCCGAGCGCCGGCTGGTAGGCGCGATGCTCGCGCCCGGTGCTTGAACGAAGCCTGAACGCGCGCAATCCCGCGGTCGTCCGTCGCCCGGGTGCAGCGGAGCGGAACCCGGGATCTTCGCTGCTTCCACGGTCGAAGCCCATTTCCAGAATCTTCCCGTACCCGGCACGCCGCTTCCGGGGTTACGCGCTGCGCGCTCCACCCGGGCTACGAAACCGTGTTCACTCGACCAAAAGCTCGATCAACGCCTCGCGCTCGGCCCGCGTGAGGCCCAGACCCCGCGCGATGAACGCATCGAGCGAGCCGTGCTCGCGCTCGATCGCGGCGAGGCCGGCGGCGAGGTAGTCGACGTGCGCGGACATGATTTCCTCGACCGCCTCGGCGACCGCGGTGTCGCGGAACATGTCGACGGGCCGCCGCTGGTAGTGCGAGATCGCATAGTCCTCGAGCACCTCCTCGCGCGTGACGCCGACCGCCAGCAGCAGCAGCGCGACGCCGACGCCGGTGCGATCCTTGCCGCTCGCGCAGTGGAGGATCGCGGGCGCGCCGTCGTCGCTCAGCAGCCGGCGGAACACCCATGCGTAGTGCTCGGTGTGATCGAGCGCGAGCCGCGCGTACTGCTCGATCATCGTCGCACGCGCGCTGGCGGCGGTCAGCTGCCGCGCGTTGACGGCGACGAACATCTCGGGATTGCCGCGCGGGATGAAGCCGCGCGTGTGCTGCACCAGGCTCAGCGAGTCGACGCGATTCGGCGCCCGCGCGCGCTCCTCGTCGGTGCGGAAATCGTAGACGGCCCGGATGCCGAGCGCGGCGAGGCGCGCGCAGTCCGCGTCGGTCAGCGTCGCGAGCGCGTCGGAGCGATAGACGCGGCCGCGCCGCGTGCGCCGGCCGTCGACGGTTGCGAGGCCGCCGAGATCGCGCATGTTGCAACTGCCCGCAAGCTCGATCTTGCGGGCCCGGTGGCGCGCGAGCAGGGCCGCGCCGAGTTCGTCATTCGTCGTCATCAGGTTTCGCGCAGATAGCCCCAGGTGTGCAGGCGATCGTGGTCCTCGAACCAGCGCTCGCCGATGTCGTCACGGTAGTACATGTCGGGGATCATGATGTTGCGGATGCGCGTATAGGCCTGGGCCTGCGCCTGGCGCATCGTCGGGCCGAGGCCGCAGACGACCAGCACCACGCCCGAGGTGCCGGCGACGTACCACTGGCCGTCGACCTGCTTCACGTCCTCGATGTGCACTTCCTCCGGGATCCCCTTCTTGAACAGGATCGCGGCGTTCTTCGACACCGAGTTGAAGGTCGCCTCGTCGTCGAACGGAAACGGCGAGACGACGACGCGCACGCCGATCTGGAAGCCCGTCTTGACCTTGAACTTCGTGAGCTGGCCGGCGGCGAGCTCGTAGAGGAACTCGCCGATCGGCGTCGTCATGCCTTCCTGCTGGATCATGATCGTCGGATAGCCGAAGCGCGAGGTGAACTCGAGCGGATAGATGCCCTGACCGTTGACGATGCAGTTCAGATCGACGTAGCCGATGTAGCCCTCGCGCGCGAGCACCGGCTCCATCTTCTTCAAGGTCGACGTGAACAGCCGGTTCGGTCCGCTCCAGAACATGCTCGTGCCCATCTCGCCGGTCGACGGCCCGATGTTGCCGGGGAAGAGCTTCTTGTTCTCGAAGTTGACGTTGATCGGATAGACGAACTCGCGGCCGTTGAAGAAGGCGCCGACCGCGACCTCGACCCCCGTCACGCGCCGCTGCAGCTGGAACTGCTTGATCTCGTCGGGGAAGGATTTCTTGTAGGCCGTCAGCACGCGGATCACGTCCTCGCCGTCGTCCTCGTCGCCGACGAACAGCCGCCGCTTGACGTTGCCCGCCTCGCCGGAGGGCTTGATCACGTAGCGCTCGGGATTGGCGCGGACATAGGCGATGGCGGCGTCGAAATCGTCGAACTGGCGGTAGGGCAGGATGTTGACGCCGGCCTTCTTCAGCTCTTCCTGGCCGAAGGCGCGGTCGTCCTCGAGCGCGTCCGTGTAGGGCGTGCCGCCGACGACGCGCTTGCCGCGGGCGCGCAGCGCCGCCGCCTGCTCGCCGGCGCCGAGCGTATCGTCGAAGACGATGACGTCGGCCCAGTCGACTTCGCGCGTCCAGTCGTCGACCTTGGGCACGAAACCGTCGCCGATGTCGCGTTCGCGCTCGGCGCGGATGTAGTACTTGACCGCGTGCCCTTCCTTGGCGACCTGCCAGGCAATGTCGGTGATAAGCGCGGACCAGGAAACGAACAGGAAATTGCGTGGCGTCATGGTGCGCCGGACTATGCCGTACAGACTTTGCGAATGCACGCTTTGACGGGCCGACGCCGCCCCGCTTTACTGATCGCATGAACCGGCTGCTGGTCCTCGTCGCCTGCCTGCTCTTCGCTGCCGCACCGCTGCGCGGCTATGCGCTGCCGGACTGCTGCCCGCCGGAGCGCTCGACGATGGCCCACGCGCAGCATGCGCACGGCGCGCAGGCCGATACGCAGGCCCAGCCGGGCGGCGGCGACGACGCGGCCTGCACGCGACTCGCCTGCGCCCTGCACTGCGCCGGTGCCTCGGCGCTCGTGCATCCGTCGATGCCGGCCCTGCCGGCGGCGGCGAACGACTGGCGCCGCGATCCCGCGCACACGCCCCCGCCCGCGATGCCGCGCCTCGCGCCGGAACGACCTCCCAGACGCCTGCCGAGCTGACGCCACCGCCGGCGCCGACGCGCAGTGCGTCGCGCGCCCGTTCCATCCTCATGCCAGAGTAAGGAGGGGCCCGTGCTCCATCCGCCCCATGTCACGCGCGGCCTGCTCGTCGCCGTGACTTTCATGGCCGCCGGCTGTGCCGGCATTCCGCCCGATCGCGGCTTCGACGCGGTCGGCGGCACGCTCGCTGCGCGCGGACTCGCGGTCACCGCCCCGTCGTCCGCCGCGACGACGACGCCCGAGGTGCTGCTCGCGCAGCTGGCCGAGACGCCGCTCGATCTCGACGCTGCCCGGCGCGTCGCGCTGACGCACCACCCGCTGCTGCTCGCGCAGTACGCGCGGCTCGGCCTCGCGCAGGCCGAGGTCTACGACGCCGCGCGCCTGTCGAACCCGCGCTTCTCGCTGGCCTGGCTCGACGCCAGCGGCCGCAGCGCGCAGGTGACGCTGGGCCTCGCGCAGAACCTGGTCGAGCTGCTGAGCTTGTCGCCGCGCCGGCGCATCGCCGAAGGCGCGCTCGCCCGCACCCAGCTGGAGGCGGCCGCGGCACTGGTCAATCTCGCGGCGGACGTCGAGGCGGCCTGGGTGCGCCACGTCGCGGCGCTCGCTGCGCG
>JBFWSI010000087.1:0-10095 GCA_050248455.1 Gammaproteobacteria bacterium
ATGCGGAAGATTCTGTGCGTCTGGAGAACTCCTCAGCGTCCAACGCAACCCGGCCTACGAAACGCAACCCATCGTTCGTCGCGTGTTGCGGCACTGCATCGAATCGAGCAGTGTGTCCCTCACACCGGACACTTCCAGGGAAGCGCCGATGGCGATGAAGAAGATGCGGCTCGGCAAGGCGTTCACGCTGATCGAGCCCGGGCCGGTGGTGCTCGTGACGACGAGCGACGGGCGCAAGGACAACGTCATGACGATTTCGTGGATCACGGTCGTCGACTTCACGCCGCGTTTCGCGATGACCACCGGGCCGTGGAATGCCTCCTATGCCGCGCTCCGGAAATCCAGGGAATGCGTCCTTGCGATTCCCACCGTCGATCAGATCGACGAAGTCGTCGGCATCGGGACGTGCTCGGGCAGCGAGACGGACAAGTTCGGGAAGTTCGGGCTGACTCCCCTGCCGGCAAGGCACGTCGGACCACCCCTGCTCGAGGAATGCCTGGCCAATATCGAGTGCAGGGTCGTCGACATCGTGAAGCGGCACGATATCGTCGTGCTCGAAGGCCTGGCTGCCTACTTCGACGGTTCGCGCAAGGAGAGGAGAACTCTCCATGCCGTCGGCGACGGCAGCTTCATCGTGGACGGACGCAAGCTGGATCGGCGGAGGATGATGCGGCTGAAGCTGCCGGCGGGCGTGTGATTCGTCGCCGTGCCGGCCGGCGCACGATTGACAGGTTCGCAGGCCGGTGGCACAAGGCATCGACGCAAGCTCTGCCGGAGTACGCCCATGAGCATTCCCGCCTGGCACGTCCGCGGTGACTGGTTCGACGTCTGCAGCTGCAACATCCCCTGCCCCTGCGAATTCGCGCAGGCCCCGACCGACGACGCCTGCGAAGGCGTGCTCGCGTATCACGTGAACGAAGGACGCTACGGCGAGGTCGCCCTCGACGGCTTGAACGTCGTGATGGTGAGCGCGTTCACGGGCGATCTGTGGGCCGGCACCGGGAAGGATTGGGAGGTCGGCATGTTCCTCGACGAGCGCGCCGATCCCGCGCAGCTCGCGGCCCTCGAGGCCATCTGGAGCGGACAGGCCGGCGGCTGGATGCGCAGCATGGCGCGGATGATCCAGCGCGTGCGCGGCAAGACGGTCGCGGCGATCGACTTCGAGCTCGACGGCGCGCTCGCGCACTGGCGCGTCACGATTCCCGGCCAGGTGCGCGCCGGCGCCGCGGCGCTGACCGGACCCACCGCCGATCCGACGCGCCGCGTGCAGACGATCAACCCGCCGGGCAGCGAAGTCGGCCCGTCCGGCAAGGTCGCGACCTGGGGCAGCAGCACGGACGCCTACTGGAACGCGTTCGGCTTTGCGCAGGACTACCTCGCGGGCCGCTCCAGCAAGCACCTGCCGTTCGAGTGGAGCGGACCCGATTAGTCCGTCCGCCTCGGCGCCTCACGCGAGCCGGCCGCGCAGCATCGCCGCGCGGCAGCCCGTGCGCCTGCTCGCGCTGCTGTTCGTCGCGATCCTCGCGATCTGGATCGTCACCGCGCGCAGCATGGGCGGCATGGACGCGGGGCCAGGCACGCCGCTCGGCCCGTTCTGGGGCTTCATCGCCAGCTGGGTGCTGATGATGTCCGCGATGATGCTGCCGGCCGAATGGCGCTCCACGCTCGCCTATGCCCGCCATGCGCGCGACGAGCCGTCGTCATCTCCGCTCGTCGGCAGGCTCGCGGCCTTCGTCGGCGGTTATCTGCTGGTCTGGAGCGGCTACGGCGCGATTGCGTGGCTGCTCGACGCATTGCTGCGCGCAGTCTCTCCCGCTGCGCTCGCGTGGGACGCGCAGGGACCGCGCGCGGCGGGCGTCGTCGTGATCGCCGCGGGCCTCTTCCAGTTCTCGCGCTGGAAGCAGGCCTGCCTCACCCACTGCGTGTCGCCGTTCGGCTTCTTCATGCGGCACTGGCACGCGGGGCTCGTCGGCGCTGCCCGGCTCGGCGCGACGCACGGGCTGTACTGCGTCGGCTGCTGCTGGGCGCTGATGGCGATGATGTTCGCCGTCGGCGTCATGAGCCTGTACTGGATGACGCTGCTGGCCGTCGCGATGTTCGTCGAGAAGACGGCAGCGGCGAGATGGCGGCTCTCGGCGCTCATCGGCTGCGCGCTGATCGCCTTGGGACTGTGGATCGCGTGGGATCCCGCGAGCGTGCCGGGCTTGACGCCACCGGGCAGCGCGATCCACCACTCGCACTAGAGCAGGAGCGCGCTCAGTCGTCCGCCGGCACGATCGGCCGTTCGTCCATTGCGGCGAGCTGCTCGCGCAAGGTGAGCACGTGCTCCTGCCAGTAGTGCTGGGTGTTGAACCACGGAAAGTGCAGCGGGAAGGCCGGGTCGTGCCAGCGACGGGCGAGCCAGGCGGCGTAGTGCAGGATGCGCAGCGTGCGCAGCGCCTCGATCAGCGCGATCTCGCCGCGGTCGAAATCGCGGAAGTCCTCGTAGCCTTCGAGCACGACGCCCAGCTGATGCGCGCGCTCGTGCTCGTCGCCGGACAGGAGCATCCACAGGTCCTGCACGGCGGGCCCCGTCATGCAGTCATCGAGGTCGACGAAGTGCGGGCCGGTCTCGGTCCACAGGATGTTGCCGACGTGGCAGTCGCCGTGCAGCCGTATCTCGTGCACGGCACCGACGGCTTCGACGATCGCCTGCGCCTGGGCGAGACAGGCACGCGCCGCCGCCGTGTAGGCCGCGCGCAGATCGGCAGGAATGAAGTCGCCCGTGAGCAGGAACTCGACCGGCGCCGTGCCGAACTGCGCGACGCTCATGCGCTGGCGATGCCGGAACCTGCCCGCCGCGCCGCGCGCGTGGATGCGGCCGAGGAAACGGCCGACCCAGCGCTGGGTGTCGTCGCGATCGAGCTCCGGCGTGCGGCCGGGCCGATTGGGGAAGAGCGCGAGGCGCACGTCGCCGTCGTGATGCAGCGTGCGGCCGTCGATCGCGAGCGGCGGCACGACGGGGATCTCGGCGTCGGCGAGCTCCAGCGCGAAGGCATGCTCCTCGAGGATTGCGGCATCGGTCCAGCGGCCGGCGCGATAGAACTTCGCAATCACCGCGCCACCGTCCTCGAGGCCGACGCGATAGACGCGGTTCTCGTAGCTGTTCAAGGCGAGCAGCCGGCCGTTCGAGGTGTAGCCGCGCGCCTCGACGCAGTCGAGCACGCGGTCGGGCGTCAGGCTCGCGAACGGCGCCTCCGCGCTCGCCGCGGGCCGCTCCTCGCTCATCGCCGCCGCGCCACCAGCGGGATGTAGCAGTCCGCGATCACGTCGACGACGAGCCATATCACGAAGGACGCGACGAGCCCCGGCCGTCCGTAGTCGCGGTAGAGCCAGCTGGCCGCGAGCGCCCAGATCACGAGCTCCACCGAATACAGCGGCAGCCGCCATGCGGGCTTGGTGCCGACGTCGGCCCCGCAGGCCGCGCAGCGCACGCGGAAGAAGACGAGCTTCCACACCGGGATCGTCGCTTTGCCGCAGCTGGGACAGGTTCGATTCATGGGCGAGACGTGTAGGCGCGATGACGGAGGCGCGAGGCTACCCGAGGCCGGTGCCGGGCGCCATCCGCGCGCGGCCGGCCTTGCGCACGACGTAGGCATAGCGCCCCTTGTCGCGACCGCCGGTCGGCAGGTTCAGATAGCCTTCGCGCTCGATGACGACATCGAGGGCACGCAGCAGCGCGCCGACGACCGCGGGCGGATGCGAGTCGTAGAAGAAGGAGTGGTCGAACATCGTGTCGGTGAATGCCGGATGCGCCGAGCCGCCGACGGTCAGCGCCAGCCGCGCGCCGTCGTCCAGCGCGGCGACGAGCCGCGCGAGCAACGGCGCATGGCTCTCACGCGGCAGGTGGAACAGCGCGTCCCACAGGAACGCGCCGGCGTAGGGACCGTCGAAAGCCGCGTCTTCGAGCCGCGCGAGGCGCCAGCTGGCCATCGGAAATTCGCGCTCGGCGTGCGCGAGCATCGCCGGCGACTGGTCGATGCCCGTGAGCGCCAGATCGCGCGCGATCGCGAGTGCCGCGATCGGCCGCCCGGTCCCGCAGCCGGCGTCGAGCACGGGGGCGCCGGGCGCGAGATCGGCAAGCACGGCCTCGACGTACTCGCGATCGAGCGCAGGCAGATCGCGGCGCGACGCCGCCCACAGCGCCGCGATCGCGTCGTAGGAACGGCGGTTGAGCTCGTTCGCCGTCGAAACCGTTCGGGTCTGCATTGCGCCATGGTAGGCCCGAACGGCGGGCCGTGCGCATCGACCGCCGCCATCACCGCAGGCTAAAGTGCCGGGATGACCAATGGATCGGGACTGCTCCAGATGAAACGGAATGCCCTGCTGTTTTTCGCCGCGCTGACGCTGGTCGCTTGCGCGACGAATCGCCCCGTCGTCTATCAGAGCACCGCGGCGCCGGGCGCGCTCGACGCCGCGATCGCCGAATGCAGCCGGCTCGCGGCGAACGCCGGCGCCCAGCCCGGCAGCGGCGCCGGCAAGACGGTGCGCGACACCGCGGCGGGCGGTGCGCTCGGCGCGGCGACGGGCGCCGTCGGCGGGGCGATCGCGGGCAATGCCGGCAGCGGCGCGGCGATCGGGGCCGCGACGGGCGCGACCGCGACGCTGCTCCGCAATCTCTTCAACGAGCCGGCGCCGAATCCCGCGTATCGCGCCTACGTCGAGCGCTGCCTGCGCGATCGCGGCTTCGACGTCGTCGGCTGGCAGTGACACGCGCACGAAACGGGAGCGAGCAGCATGTGGAATTTCGAGACCGACCCCGACTTCCAGCGCAAGCTGGACTGGATCAGCGACTTCGTGCGCGAAGAGGTCGAGCCGCTCGACTATCTGTTCCCCAAGGATGAGACCTACAACACGAAGAACGAGGCGCTGGTGACGATCATGGCGCCGCTGAAACAGGAAGTGCGGCAGCAGGGCCTGTGGGCCTGTCACCTGACACCTGCGCTGGGCGGCGGCGGCTGGGGCCAGCTGCAGCTCGCGTTGATGAACGAGATTCTCGGCCGCTCGTTCTTCGCGCCGACCGTCTTCGGCACCGCCGCGCCGGACACCGGCAACGCCGAAATCCTCGCCCACTACGGCAATCCGGCGCAGAAGGCGCGCTACCTGAAGCCGCTGCTCGACGGCGACATCGTGTCCTGCTTCTCGATGACCGAGCCGCAGGGCGGCGCCGATCCGAATGTGTTCACCTGTCGCGCCGAGCGCGACGGCCGCGGCTGGGTGCTGCGCGGCGAGAAGTGGTTCTCGTCGAATGCACGCTGGGCCGAGTTCCTGATCGTGATGGCGGTGACGGACACGACGCAGCCGATACATCGCGGCGCCTCGATGTTCATCGTGCCGACGACGACGCCGGGTGTGCGTTTCGTGCGCAATGCGGGCATGGCTTTCGAACAGCCCGCGCACGGTGCCCACGCCTATCTGTCCTTCGACGAAGTCAGGCTCACCGACGAGGACCTGCTCGGCCGGCCGGGCGAGGCGTTCAAGATCGCGCAGACGCGCCTCGGCGGCGGCCGCGTGCACCACGCGATGCGCACCGTCGGCCTCGCGCGCCGCGCCTTCGAGGCCATCTGCGAGCGCACGCAGAGCCGTGAGACCCAGGGCACGCTGCTCGCCCAGAAGCAGATGGTGCAGGACGCGATCGCCGAGCTGTGGCTGTCGATCGAGCAGTTCCGGCTGCTGGTGCTGCAAACGGCGTGGAAGATCGACCGCTACCAGGACTACAACCGCGTCCGCGGCGACATCGCGGCGGCCAAGATCCTCAGCGAGCGCGTGATGATCGAGGCTGCCAGCAAGGCCATCCATCTCCACGGCGCGCTCGGCGTGTCGAACGAGATGCTGTTCGGCGAATGGCTGCTGTGGGGCCATGCGCTCGGCCTCGCCGACGGTCCGACCGAGGTGCACAAGGTGACGCTCGCGAAGCAGCTGCTGCGGGCCCGGCCCGCGACCGTCGACGGCTTCCCCAGCCAGCACGTCCCCAGCGGCGCCCGGCGCGCCCGGCAGAAGTACGCCGACGCGCTGCGTCTGCCCGGCCATCGCCGCGGCTGGGTGGAGCCCTGAGCCGGCCCCAGCGCCGCGTTTCGGGAGTTTGTCCCGCGCGGATCTGAGCGGTCGGGCCCGACGGCATTGGCGCCGGCGCGCGTGCTCGACTGTGACGCAGGTCCGCTATTGCAAAAATGGATTAGCCCGTTGATGGTATGGGGCACGCTCGAAAGGGCCCTTTAGACTCGAACGACGGGTCAGGGATTACCCGACGGACAGTACGCCCCGACATAAATGAGGAACGGCGGCCCTCGCGCCCGATCCCGACATGAACTCCCCACATTCAGCCCAGACGGCAGACGCGCACGCCGCCATCGAGTTCGGTGATGCGTTCGCTCGCCTGACCCCCGTCGCCGCCCCGGCCGGCCTCGCACCGCCGCGCGTGTGGCAGCGGCTCGCCCAGATCGGCACCGGCCACGCCCTGTACGCCGGCTTCAACTGGGTTTTCGACAATGTGCTCTACGTATGGGTGGTCTACACCCTCGGCATGTTGAAAGGCGGCGCGCTGATGATGGCCGCCTCCGGCCTGCAGTGCGCGCTGACCCTGATCGTCTACCAGCGCATGCGGATCGACTGGGTCGGCACCGGCCTCCTCGCCGAGATTCGCGCGAAGCCCGAGCGCACGCGCCTCGAGCGCGTGCTGGTATGGGCCAGCAACCGCCACCCCAGCGTCATCTTCACGCTGCTCTGCGTGTTCCAGGATCCGTTCATCACGACGGCCTGGTTCAAGCAGGGCAGCTTCGAACGCCTCACGCGCCGCGACTGGGCGCTGTTCGCCGCGTCGGTGGTGGTGGCGAACGTGTACTGGATTTTCGTCGCGTCGTTGATCGGAAAGGCCGTCGCCACGCTGTGGCAGCTGGCCTGCGCATTCTGGAGTTGAGTGCATGACGCCCGTCCATCGGCAGGAAGATCCGGCGGTCCTGACCGCCAACCGCCCGCGCTTCGGCGACTACGTCTACACGCCGATCGAGCAGGTCGTCGAGACCTGGCGCAAGCGTCGCAGCGGGCTGTTCTCGGCGATGCCGATCGAAACGGCGACGGGCGCGACGGTGCCCGCGGTGCTGCGCGGTGCCGGCCCGGTCGCCGTGCTGTGCCGGCAGGTCGGCACCCCGAACTATGAAATGCGGCGCGTGATCCGGCTGTGCGCCCAGCACGGCATCCGGCTCGTGATCTGGGAGTTCCACACCGATCGCTTCGTGATGGAGAACCGCGACAAGTATGCGCTGGGCCGGCTCGGCTTCTACGGCGGGCTCGGCCGCAACGGCGGACGCCGCCTCGAGTACGTGCGCATCTTCGACGTCGACGCAATGAACGGCGACGCGTTCTGCGACATCCGCACCTACCGTGGTGAAACGCTGATCGACTTCCATCACCGCCTGCTCGCGGCCGAATGCCCCGAGCTCGACGCCGAGGCGCTGTTCGACGGCTCCGACTGGTTCGGCAGCCACGGCGGGACCGCCAAGGCCTACTATCCCGCCTTCGTGTCGCTGTTCCTGCGCCACGCCATCCTGTTCGAGACCTTCGTGCTGCAGGACGACGGTCAGCGCGAGTTCACGCGCGAGGTCTTCCTCCCGGCGTTCCAGGCCCTGTACCAGAAGACGGGCTTGAAACCGCTGGTGGTGCCGGCCGAACGTGAGGACTGGGAGGGCGACGATTTCTGGCAGCTCTATCCCGAGCCGCTGCGCCGTCACCTCGGGCCCTATCGCGTGCGCGACCAGGTTGCGGTCGACACCGGCCTCAACTGGGAGACCCCGGCCGATCGCGAAGCGCGGCCGACCGCCGCGCGCCGCGCCGCCGCGCTCTACGGCGGTCGCGATGCCCTGCCGCAGGTCGTCGGCGCCCGCGACGCCTGAGGCGGGAGCTCATCCGGGATTCGGCACGGGCGCTCGAAGGTCCCGGGTTGCGCCACGCCGCATCCGGGCTACCTGAGGTTTTCGAGGATCCTGTGGCCCGGACGAGCGTAGCGCATCCGGGATCCCGCCTTCACCGCACGCCCGATGCCGACGCCGCGCACGTCCCTGTGCGCGCGTCGCGACGCGAACGATTCCAACACCACCACGCGCGAATCGTTGCGTCGTCGGCCGGGACGCCGCGCCGCTGGCCGTTGCCCGACGGCCTGCAGCGCGCGCCCGGATGCCGTCCGCTTCAGGCCACCGTCGCGTTCGCACGCGCCGGCGCGCCGCCCTGCTCGCCGGCGACCAGCGCGAGGCGCGGCAGGCGCGCCGTGTGCTTCAGCAGCTGGCGCGTCGTTTCCGCCGACTCCGGCTTGCCGAAATAGTAGCCCTGGCCGTATGTGCAGCCGAGGCGCTGCAGGTGCGCGAGCTGTTCGATCTTCTCGATGCCTTCGGCGACCACGTCGAGATCGAGCGCGTTCGCGAGGCTGATGATCGCGCGCACGAGCTCGGATCCGTCGTTCTTCTTCAGGCCGTCGATGAAGGAGCGATCGATCTTCAGGATGTCGATCGGGAAGCGATGCACGTGGCTCAGCGAGGAATAGCCGGTGCCGAAGTCATCGAGCGCGATGCGCACGCCGAGCTGCTTCAGGCGCGTCAGCTGATCGATCGCCGCGGTGACGTTCTGCATCAGCACGCTCTCGGTGATCTCGAGCACCAGCACGTGCGGCGGGATCCGCAGCGCCTCGATCACCTGGCGCACCTCGCCGACGAGATCGGTGTGCTCGATCTGCCGGCCCGAGATGTTGATCGCGATGTGCTGGAGACGCTCGGGCCGCACCGACTGCAGCCACTCGATCGTGTACCGGCAGGCCTGCTCCAGCATCGTGCGTCCGACGCGCTCGATGAGCCCGCTGTCCTCGGCGATCTGGATGAAGGTGCCCGGCGCGAGCAGGCCGCGCACGGGATGCTGCCAGCGCACCAACGCCTCGAAGCCGACGATCTCCGAAGTCTTCAGGTCGACGATCGGCTGGAAATAGGGCACGAACTCGCGGCGATCGAGGGCGCTCGACATCTCCATCTCGAGATCGACGGTCTGCATCACGCTCGCGTACATGCCGGGCTCGAAGATCTCGAAGCAGCGCTTGCCGCGCGCCTTCGCGCGGTACATCGCGAGATCCGCGTTGCGCATCAGCTCCTGCGCCGTGACGCCGCGATCGGCGCGCGCGACGCCGAGGCTCGCCGACAGCACGAGCTGGCGGCCGTCGATGTCGTAGGGCGCGGACAGCGCCTCGACGAGACGGCCGGCGAGGCCCTGGATGTAGGCGTCGCTGGTGTCGCCGGTCACGAGCAGCGCGAACTCGTCGCCGCCTAGCCGCGCGACGGTGTCGCCGCTGCGCGTCGCGCGGATCAGCCGTCGGGCCGCGATCGCGAGCAGCTTGTCGCCGGCCTCGTGGCCCAGCGAATCGTTGATCTTCTTGAAGTTGTCGAGGTCCGCGAAGATCAGCGTCGGATACGGCTCGCGGCCGTTGGAACGGGCGAGCGCGATGCCGAGCTGCTCGTTGAAGAGATTGCGGTTGGCGAGCAAGGTCAGCGTGTCGGTGAAGGCGAGGTGCTTCAGCTCGTCCTCGAGACGCTTGCGCTCGGTGATGTCGCGCGCGTTGAGCACGAGACCGCGCACGGTCGGATCGTGCAGCAGGTTGGTGCCGATCACTTCGACGTAGGTCCAGTCGCCGTCGTGCGAGCGCAGGCGCCATTCGACGGGGCCGTTGAGCGTCGGGTCCTCGCTCAGATCGCGGCAGAAATGGCGCACGTCGTAGACGTCCGCCGGATGCGCGATCTCGATCAGCAGCTTGCCCGGCAGCGCTTCGACCGGCATGCCGAGCAGGTGCTCGATCGACGGCGTGACGAAGGTGACGCGCGCCTCGTCGTTGACGACGATGACGAGATCGGACGAATTCTTGATCAGCGAGGAGAAGCGCTGCTCGCTCTCGCTGATCGCCTGCGTCTTGGACAGCTCGGCGTGCTCGCGGTTGGCGAAGATCTGGCGCGCGACGACGAGGCCCGTCACCAGCATCGCGACCAGGGACAGCATGCCGCTCGGCGCCGACAGCGAGCCGCGCACCTC
>JBFWSI010000088.1:0-10054 GCA_050248455.1 Gammaproteobacteria bacterium
GACCGTGAAGAAGCGCATCAGGATGTGCGGCAGGCCGGCGGTGCCGAACATCAGCGCGAGCCCTAGCGACAGCGCGGACACCGGGTCGGCGAGCAGCGGCCCCGGCGCCAGGATCTTCGGGCCCGTCGGATGCGTCGCGACCGCCTCGGCGAGCAGCGCCGTCGGCGAGTAGCCGACGAGCGCGAGCACGGCGAGCGCCATGATCGTCGCGCCCGCCAGCAGCAGCACCGCCTTGATCAGCTGGACCCAGGTCGTCGCGAGCATGCCGCCGACGCTGACGTAGACGATCATCAGCACGCCGACGATGGTGACGGCGACGCCGTAGTCGAGGCCGAACAGCACTTCGACTAGCTTGCCGGCGCCGACCATCTGCGCGATCAGGTAGAACACGACGACGACCAGCGTGCCGCCGGCCGACAGTGCGCGCACGGGGCCCGCGCGCAGGCGGAAGCTCACGGCGTCGGCGAAGGTGTAGCGACCGAGATGGCGCAGCCGCTCGGCGAGCAGGAACATGATCAGCGGCCAGCCGACGAGGAAGCCGATCGAGTAGACCAGGCCGTCGAAGCCCGTCGCGTAGACCATGCCGGCGATGCCGAGAAAGGACGCGGCCGACATGTAGTCGCCCGCGATCGCGAGCCCGTTCTGGAAACCCGTGATGCCGCCGCCCGCAGCGTAGAAGTCGTGCGCGTTGCGCGTGCGCCGCGCGGCCCAGCCCGTGATGCCCAGCGTCACCAGCGCGAACAGCAGGAACATCCCGATCGCGACGAGGTTGAGCGGGGCCTCCTCCGCGGCCCAGGCCGGCGCGGCCGCCAGCGCGGCGGCAGTGCCGCAGGCCCACCGCGCCGTCTTCGAGTTCCTGCCGCTGTCGATCATCTCTTGGCCTCCGATATGGCTGACTAATCTATATAGCTGAGCGTAAATACGCTCCAGTGGCAGTTCGATAGCGCATGCCCGTGTAGAAACCTCCCACGTCATGCCCGCGCCAGCGGGCATCCACGCACTCCCCCGACGTCCAGCGCGGAAAAAGAAGAATCGCCCGACGGAGACCGCCTCGTCCGGCGTGGATTCCCGCTGGCGCGGGAATGACGGTAATCAACAAGCACTGGAGCGTATTTACGCTCAGCTATATAGCCACGGACGGCATGGAGGAAGAGATGGATTGGGTCTGCGTCTCCGACACTCGATCACGACGACGCGCGCCAACGCAACGGAGGCTCCCATCAATCCCCTTCTTCCTCCGTGCCCTCCGTGTTCTCCGTGGCAAGATTCTCTTCATTCAATGCCCCGAAGCCCCCTCGGCGCCGACCCCGGTCTGCGAGCGGATGTACTGATCGGTGAAGGCCGCGCGTTCGCGCCGGCCGCGCGCGCTGCGGTCGAGCAGGGAGCCGAGGAGGCTGCCGGCGAAGGACGCGGCCATCGCGAAGATCGCAGGGTACTTGTACGGGAAGACGGGACGTTCGTTGCCCAGCACCTCGACCCACACGGTCGGGCCCAGCACGATGCAGCCGACGGCGGTGACGAGGCCGAGGATGCCGCCGGTGAGGGCGCCCGTCGTGGTCAGCCCGCGCCAGTACATCACGAGGAACAGCAGCGGGAAATTCACGCTCGCGCCGACGGTGAAAGCGAGCAGCACCATGTAGGCGACGTTCTGCTCCTCGAACAGCAGCGACAGCCCGATCGACACGATGCCGAGGCCGATCGCCGAGTAGCGCGAGATCGCGACGACCCGCGCTTCGCCGGCGTCGCGCTTGAACACGTTCGAATAGAGATCGTGCGAAATCGCCGACGCGCCCGACAGCGTGAGCCCGGAGACGACGGCGAGGATCGTCGCGAAGCACACCGCCGACATGAAGCCGAGCAGCAGCTCGCCGCCGGCGGCATGGGCGAGATGGATGGCCGCCATGTTGGTGCCGCCGCGCAGTGCGCCTGCGGCGTCGAGGAACTCCGGTCGGCCGGCGACGAGCGCGATCGTACCGAAGCCGATGACGAAGCTCAGCGCGTAGAAGTAGCCGATGAACGCGGAGGCGTAGAACACCGAGCGCCGTGCCTCGCGCGCGTCCGGCACGGTGAAGAAGCGCATCAGGATGTGCGGCAGGCCGGCCGTGCCGAACACGAGCGCCGTGCCCAGCGACAGCACGGACACGGGATCGTGCAGCATGCCGCCCGGCGCCAGCGCCGCGAGGCCGGCCGGGTGATGCTCGACGGCGGTCGCGAACACGCCGTCGAAGCGCCATCCCGTCTGGGCGATCACGCAGAAGGCGACGATGGTCGCGCCCGACAGCAGCAGCGCGGCCTTGATGATCTGCACCCAGGTCGTCGCGATCATGCCGCCGAAGCAGACGTAGAACATCATCAGCCCGCCGACGCCGCACACCGCGACCGTATAGTCGAGCCCGAACAGCACCTCGACCAGCTTGCCGGCGCCGACCATCTGCGCGATCAGATAGAGTACGACCGCGACCAGCGAGCCGCAGGCCGCGAGGCAGCGGATCGGCACCGCCGCGAGCCGCAGCGACACGGCGTCGGCGAAGGTGTACTTGCCGAGATTCTTGAGCCGTTCGGCGAGCAGGAACAGCACGATCGGCCAGCCGCAGAGCCCGCCGACCGCGTAGATGAGCCCGTCGAAGCCGAAGGAGTAGATGAGCGCCGAGGCACCGAGGAAGGACGCCGCGGACATGAAGTCGCCCGCGATCGCGAGGCCGTTCTGGAAACCCGTGATGTTGCCGCCCGCGGCGTAGAAGTCCTTGGTGGTGCGCGTGCGGCGCGCCGCCCACCACGTGATCAGCAAGGTCGCGCCGACGAAGGCCAGGAACAGGACGATGGCGACCGCGCTCGCGCCGCCGCCGCCCGCTACCGCGCTAGCCGGCATCGAGGGCGCCGGCCTCGCGCGTCGCCGTGTCGACGATCTCCGCGTTCAGACGATCGAAAGTCCGGTTCGCCCGCCACACGTAGACGCCGGTCAGCGCGACCGACAGGCCGATCACGGCGAGACCGGCGGCGATGCCGACGGTCACGACCGTGTCCGGGCCGAGCGGGCGGGCGAGCCAGCCCGGCGCGAAGGCGATCGCGAGCACGAAGCCGTAATAGGCGAGGAGCACGAAGCCGCTCAGCGTCCAGCCGAGGCGGCTGCGGGCCTTCGCCAGTGCGTGGAAGCGCGGATCGCGGTCGATCCGCTCGTACAGGTGGCGCATCGTCAGGCCGTCAGTGCCGTGTCGCGCCTTCCGCGCCCAGGCCCGTCTGCGAGCGCACGAACTGATCCTCGAAAGCCTCCACTTCCTTGCGCCCGCGCTCGCTCTTGTCGAGCAGCGAGACGACGATCATCGTGACGGAGGAAATCGTCATCGAGAACAGGGCCGGATACTTGTACGGGAACAACGGCGCCGCGTGACCGAGGATGTCCTTCCAGATCGTCGGGCCGACCACCAGCATCACCACCGCCGAGGCGAGGCCCAGCCAGCCGCCGACCACGACGCCGGTCGTCGTCAGGCGGCGCCAGTACATCGCGAGGAACAGCACCGGGAAGAATACCGTCGAGCTGATCGTGAACGGCAGCACGATCAGGTAGGCGATGTTCTGTTCCTTGAACGCGATGCCGAGCACGATGCCGAGGAGGCCGAGCGCGATCGACGCATAGCGCGAGACCTTCATGACCTCGGCGTCGCTCGCGCGGCCGTGGCGCAGGATGTTCGCGTAGAGATCGTGCGAAATCGCCGAGGCGCCCGCGATCGTGAGACCGGCGACGACGGCGACGATCGTCGCGAAGGCCACGGCCGAGATGAAGCCGAGCAGCAGATCCCCGCCCATCGCCTCGGCGAGATGGATCGCCGCCATGTTCGCGCCGCCCTCGATGACGCCCTTGGCATCGAGGAACTGCGGATCCTTCATCACGAACACCACTGCGCCGTAGCCGATGAAGAAGGTCAGCAGGTAGAAATAGCCGATGAACGTCGCGGCCCAGGCCACCGAGCGGCGCGCTTCCTTCGCGTCCGGCACGGTGAAGAAGCGCATCAGCACGTGCGGCATCGCCGCGCCGCCGAACAGCAGCATCACGCCGCAGGAGATCGCGTTGACGGGATCGGGCAGCAGGCCGCCCGGCTGCATGACCTTTTCCGCGGTCGGATGGTTGGCGACCGCCGCCTCGTAGAGGCCCTCCGGCGCAAAGCCGAACTTCGCGAGCACCGCGAAGGTGATGAAGCTCGCGCCCGACAGCAGCAGCACGGCCTTGATCAGCTGCACGTAGGTGGTCGCGATCATGCCGCCGAAGGCGACATAGACGATGATGAGGAGGCCGATGATGACCTGCGCGTATTCGTACTTGAGGCCGAACAGGCTCGAGATCAGCGTGCCGGCGCCGACCATCTGCACGATCAGGTAGCCGACGACGAAGGCGAGGCCGGCGCTCGCGATCAGCGAGCGGATCGGCACGCGCGCCATGCGCACCGACACGATGTCCGCGATGGTGAACTTGCCGAGATTGCGCAGGCGATCGGCGAGCAGGAACATCATCAGCGGCCACGCGCCGAAGGGCACCACGGAATAGATGAGACCGTCGAAGCCGTTGGTGTAGATCAGGCCCGCGATCCCCATCAGTGCCGCCGACGAGCACCAGTCGCCCGTGATCGCCAGCCCGTTCTGGAAGCCGCTGATCTGGCCGCCGGCGGTGTAGAAGTCGGAGGTCGACTTCACGCGGCCGGCCGCCCAGTAGGTGATCCACAGCGAGATGACCACGAACACGAAGAACATGCCGATCGCGTTCATGTTGACGCCATCGGTGACACCGGCCGCCTGGGCGAGCGCGCCGAGGCTTGCGCCCATGCCGATCAGCAGGGCGGCGGCGAGGAGCGATTTCTTCATTTTTTGTCTCCGGCGGCCCGTGTCGCGTCGGCGACGATGGCATCCTTGAGCGCGTCGAACTCTCCGTTCGCACGACGGATGTAGAAGACGACGAGGGCGACGAAGACGATGGTCTGCACGAAGCCGATGACGATGCCCCAGGTGGTCGCCATGCCCGCGCCGATCGGCGTCCCCCAGAAGCGCGCGAAGCCCGCTTCCGGAAAGAACGCGGTGGCGAAGATGTACCAGAGGCAGTTGGCGATGACGATGGCCGCCAGGATCCAGCTCAGACGACCGCGCTTGCGTTCGAGCTCGTGGAAGCGCGGATCGCGGCGGATTTCTCGGTAGATGTGCTGCATGACTCCCCTCGGCCCTTCAGCCCCAAAGTTGTTGCGTGGCGAGGCGCGCGCCTTCGGCGAGCGCTTCGAATTTCTTGTAGACGACGGACGCCGCCACCATCTCCCAGCCGGCGAAGGTCCCGAAGCCGCAGTCGCAGCCGGCGATCACGCGCTCGCGGTCGCCGACCACCGCCACCGCCTCCAGGATGCGGTTGCAGACGACCTGCGGATGCTCGATGTAGTTGACGGTGGAATCGATGATGCCGGGAATGAGCACGACGTCCTTGGGCACCGGGTTCTTCTTGACCGCGGCGTATTCGTGCTGGTGGCGCGGATTGGCGAACTCGACCGAGAACCCCCCGACCTTGGCGCCGTAGACGATCGGCAGGATGTCCTCGAGCGGCACGTCGCAGTCGTGCGGGCCGTCGTAGTTGCCCCAGCACAGGTGCAGGCGCACGCGGTCGCGCGGGATGTTGACGAGCGCCTCGTTGATCGCGTCGATGTGGATCGCGATCGCGTCCTGGAACTGCTTCAGCGTGCCGTGCTGGAACATGCCGTGCCATTCCATCGCGAGATCGGGGCAGTCGAGCTGCAGCACGTAGCCGCGCGAGACGATCAGCTCGTATTCCTTGCGCAGCTCGCGCGCGACGGCGCGCACGTAGGCCTCGTGCGAGTCGTACCAGGCATTGCGCATCGTCGTGCAGACGATGCCGGGCGAGGCCGCGGTCATGAAGGTGTCGGCGTACTTGCCGGCGTGCTCGGCGAGGGCCGCGTCGAACATGTCGCATTCGCGCTGCGCCGGCGCGAGATCCTTGTACTGGACCTCGGCCTGGGCGGTCGGCGCATCGAAGACCTTGGACATCACCATGCCGCGGTCGATCCAGATCTTGGCGAAGTCCGGATGATCGGCGAAGTCCTTGAACGGATCGCGCTGGCTGGCGCCGCCGAAACCGGCCAGGCGCTGCGCGACATAGGTCTGGAAGCCGACCCGCGGCTGCTCGCCATCGTTGACGATGTCGACGCCGGCCGCGATCTGCTTGCGCACGGCGTCGCGTACGCCGGCGGCGGCGAGCGCGTCGAGGCGGGCCGCGTCGACGGGCTTGCCGGCCTCGGACGCGATCAGGAGATCGGAAAGTTCCCGGGCCCGCGGCAGGCTGCCGACATGGGTCGTGAGGATGCGCGTGTCGCTGTGTTTCATCGTCTCCCCTCTGCGCTGATTTATGGGAATCCCCTGCCTCGGGCAGAGTATCCGTGGGCCGTCGAGGGCCCGCTCTCGAACCGGATGCCGGGCATCGGTTCACGGCGGCGGGCCCGGCCTGTGCCGGGCTCGCCGCAACCGAACGAATCCTGCAGGAATTCGTCCAGCGCGCCTATAGTGTGATCCAGCGCCGCGACCGGGCCGGGCACGTAGTGTACAACGGCCTCCGGGGCGGCACAGCCGAGCGGACGCGGCGGCTCAAGGGCTTCGGCCGACGCGCCGCTAAGCAGGGTTCGAGCCGCGCCCGTGCGGCGCCGGGGCGGCCGATCACGCCGGCCCGGCATTCTGGAAAGGACCTGCATGCAGCACGCCGACATCCATCTCGATCCCGACGCCATCGCGGCGCTGCGCGCCCTGCAGATGCCGGGACGGCCTTCGATCGTCCTGCGCGTATTCGACCTGTTCGAGACCTCCACCGCGAGCCTGCTGATCGAGCTCGAACAGGGTCTCGCGAGCGGCGATCTGTCGCTCGTCACGCGCGCGGCGCATACGCTCAAATCGAGCAGCGCGAACATCGGCGCGACGGCGCTCGCCGCGCAGGCGAAAGCGATCGAACACTGCGGCCGCGAAGGCGATCTGGAAGGCTGCAAGGCCGCCGGCGCAGGGCTGCAGGCGCTGCTCGACACCACGCTGGCCGCCGTCGCCGCGCTGCGTTGCGAAGAGGCGGCGTGACCGACGGCTAGCACCGATCGCGATGAACCCGACGCCCGCGCCCGACGCCGACACTCCCGTCGTCCTGGTCGTCGACGACGACATGGCGGCGCGGCTGATGACGCGCATCGCGCTCGAGGAAGGGGGCTTCCAGGTCCTGGAGGCCGAGGACGGCGTGCCGGCCCTGGAGCTCTTCCGCACGCACAAGGTCGACGTCGTGCTGCTCGACGTGATGATGATCGAGCTCGACGGCTTCGCCGTGTGTTCGACGATACGCGGCATGCCGAACGGCGAGCACATCCCGATCATGATGATGACGGGGCTCGACGACACCGTGTCGATCAATACCGCCTACGACGCCGGCGCCACCGATTTCGTCACCAAGCCGATCAACTACGGCGTCCTCACCCATCGCGTGCGCTACATGCTGCGCGCCGCGCGCATCGCCGACGAGCTCCGGCGCAGCGAGGCGCGGCTCGCGAAAGCCCAGGCGATGGCCAAGCTCGGTCATTTCAACTGGGACGTCGACAGCGGGCTGTTCGAGTGCTCGCGCGAGGTCGAGCGCCTGCTCGGCGTGCGCAGCGGCGCCACCGTCGACGAGCTGCAGCCGCTGGTGACCTGCGTGCATCCGGACGACCGCGGCGAGATCGAGACGCGCCTCGGCAATGCGATCGCGGGCAGCGAATCGGTGCAGCTCAGCTGCCGCGTCCTGCTCCAGCAGGGCGGCACGGCGCACGTGCACGTCGAGGCGGCCTGCGGCGTCGCACCGGAGACGGGCGCACGGGTGCTGTCCGGCGTCATCCAGGATGTCACCGAACGCCGTCGCCTCGAGGGGCTCGCGCACAAGCTCGCCTATTTCGACACGGTGACGGGGCTGCCGAACCGCACGACCTTGCGCAAGGACCTGGGCCAGGCGATCGCGCGCGCCGTCGGCACCGACTCGGTGGTCGCGGTGTTCTCGCTCGATCTCGACAACTTCAAGCGCATCAACGACACGCTCGGCCGCGACAGCGGCGATCGGCTGCTGAAGACCGTCGCCGAGCGCTTGACCACCTGTCTGCGCCGCCGCGACAGCGCCTTCGGCCTGCGTGCCGACGTGCGCGCCGGCGATTTCGTCGCGCGCACCGGCGGCGACGAGTTCTACGTCGTGCTGACCGAATTCCGCTCGGCCGAAGAGTCGGCCGTCGTCGCGCGGCGCATGCTCGAGGCGATCGCCCAGCCCGTGAACCTCGGCGGCGAGGATCTCGTGTTGTCGGCGACCGCCGGGATCAGCGTCTACCCGGTCGACGGCACGACGGCCGACCTGCTGATCGATCGCGCCGATGCCGCCAAGAACCACGCCAAGATCGAGGGTCGCGGGCGCTACCAGTTCTACACCTCCGCGATCAACGCGCGCGCCTTCGAGCGCCTGTCGATGGAGAACAACCTGCGCAAGGCGCTGCAGCAGGAGCAGTTCGAGCTGTATTACCAGCCGAAGATCGACATCCGCACCGGCCGCTTCGCCGGCGCCGAGGCGCTGGTGCGCTGGCGGCATCCCGACCTCGGGCTGGTGTCGCCGGCGAACTTCATCCCGATCGCCGAGGAGACCGGCCTCATCGTGCCGCTCGGCCAGTGGATCATCCGCGCCGCCTGCCGCGACATCGCGGGCTGGCGGACGCAGGGCCTGTCCGACGTGCGCGTCGCGGTCAACATCAGCCCGATGCAGTTCGCCTCGGTCGAGCTCCCGCTGCAGCTCAGCGCGGCGCTCGCCGAGTGGAAGCTGCCGGTCGAGGCCATCGAGGTCGAGCTCACCGAAAGCCTGTTGATGACGGACACCGAGCAGTCGATCTCGATGCTCGCCGAGCTGCGCGCGCTGGGCATCGACGTCTGGATCGACGATTTCGGCACCGGCTATTCGTCGCTGTCCTATCTGCGCCGCTTCCCCATCGCGGGCGTCAAGGTCGACCAGACCTTCGTGCGCGAGATGGACACCAATGCCAACGACGCGGCGATCGTCGCCGCCGTCATCGCGCTCGCGCGCAGCCTCAATCTCGCGGTCGTCGCCGAGGGCGTCGAGAGCCGCCTGCACCTGGCCGCGCTCGCGGCCCAGGAGTGCGACTATCTCTACAGCCCGCCGCTGCCCGCCGCGGCCTTCGCGCGCTGGGTCGCCGAGCATCGCGGGCCGCTCGCGAAGGTCGTCTGAGCACGCGCCGGACGGGTCCTCGCGGGCTCGTTCGGACCTCCGCCGAATCCCCTGCTCTCGCCGTAAAGCTTCCCCCGCCACGGGCGATACAGTCCGGGACGAGACCTGGGCAGCGCAGCGGCTGCCACCAGCACGGGAGACACAGACCGATGGCAAGCATTCTTGCGGTAGACGATTCGGCCTCGATGCGTCAGATGGTGACGTTCACGCTCAAGGGCGCCGGATACGACGTGATCGAAGCGATCGACGGCCAGGACGCCCTGAACAAGGCGCGCGGCAAGCAGGCCGACATCATCCTCACGGACGTGAACATGCCGAACATGGACGGCATCACGCTGATTCGCGAGCTGCGCAAGCTGCCGCAGTACAAGTTCACGCCGATGCTGCTGCTGACGACCGAGTCCGCGGCGGACAAGAAGGCCGAGGGCAAGGCCGCCGGCGCCACGGGCTGGCTCGTGAAGCCCTTCAACCCCGATCAGCTGCTGGCGACCCTGAAGAAAGTCCTGAACTGAGCGGGGCCCGCGACTCGCGCACCGTCACCCTTCTGCAACAGGCGCAACATGTCCGTCGACATCAGTCAGTTTCACCAGGTCTTCTTCGAGGAATCCTTCGAGGGCCTGGAGATCATGGAGTCCGGTCTGCTCGCCCTCGGCGTCGGTGAGCCCGACCTCGAGGCCATCAATACGATTTTCCGCGCCGCGCACTCGATCAAGGGTGGCAGCGGCACCTTCGGCTTCACGGCGATCGGCGAATTCACGCACGTGATGGAGACGCTGCTCGACCAGATGCGCG